>JADLAH010000174.1 GCA_020848315.1 Chitinophagales bacterium
ATAATAGTACAATGCAATGCCAATGATTTCACCTTTGTCTTCCGCCACAATCACCTGAAAGCGCGGATTCTTGCACGTGCCTTCTTCCATAAATTTCTTCAGCGGATTGCTCGGTTCGTCCGGTGCATTTTCAAAAACCGCCAGTTCCTTTATTAACGCATATACCTGTACCAGGTCATCTGCGTCTGCTTTTCGGATAGATATTTGGGGTTGGCCGGTCATTTTTGGACTGCTAATATACTGAATTACTATGCGGCAGTACATCCGTATTTATTAAGGAATAATTAAAATCCCCCGCGTTTTTTTTGCTATTTCTGCAAATCTTCGCTTCGCATTCTTGGTATTTTCCTATCTTTACGCACGTCAAAAAAAAATCTATGCGCCTGGTTACTTTAGATGAGTTTATCGCTGAAAATCAATACCGTCATCCGGAAGCGACCGGAGAGTTGTCCGGACTGCTCAGAGACATTGGTCTGGCGGCTAAGATTGTAAACAGAGACCTCAGCAAAGCAGGGTTGGTAGATGCCATTTTAGGGGATGCCGAAAAAACCAATGTGCAGGGAGAGGAAGTGAAAAAGCTGGATGAGTTTGCGAATGAAATCCTGATTAAATGTCTGCAAAACAGCGGTGAATGCTGCGGTATCGCGAGCGAGGAAGAAGATACTTTTGTAGCTTTTGAAAATCGCAAAAACGCCAAATATGTGGTGCTCTTCGACCCCTTGGATGGCTCCAGTAATATCGATGTGATAGCTCCGGTGGGCACTATCTTTTCGGTATTCCGCCGCAAATCGCCGGTAGGCACGCTATGCACGCTCGAAGATTTCTTACAAGCCGGCGATCAGCAGGCGGCGGCCGGCTATGTGATATATGGTTCATCTACGATGTTGGTGTACTCCACCGGAGAAGGGGTGAATGGCTTCACGCTCGATCCGACTATCGGGGAGTTTTGTTTGTCACATGCCGATATTCAGACGCCGAAGAATGCCAAAACCTATTCCATGAATCAGGGTAATTGTCGCGATTTTCCGGAAAATATACAGCAGTTCGTCGATTTCTGTCAGGATAATGTAACGAAGAAACCATATTCATTGCGCTATATCGGTTCCATGGTGGCGGATTTTCACCGCAATCTGCTGAAAGGCGGGGTCTTCCTGTATCCGCCCACGAAGAGTGCGCCGAACGGAAAGCTGAGGCTGATGTACGAGTGTAATCCTATGGCCTATCTGCAGGAGCAGGCGGGCGGCAGTGCCAGCAATGGCGGTCAGCGCATATTGAGCATTCAGCCGACAGAACTGCATCAGCGGACGCCGGTATATATCGGTTCAGAGGAGTTGGTGAACAAGGTGATACATACAAAATAAGATGGTATACATAAATAAGATGGCGGCTCCGAAGGAGCCGCCATCTTATTTATGGGTGGATAGTATTATCCGTTTTTAAGTGCTACTGCTATCTGTGCCACATGGTGTTTGCCATGCCACGCGTAGACAGCTAGCATTTCCTCCAGTGAAACGGTGCGGTTCATTTCCGGATGAAAATAAGTGCGCTTGAAATCATTTTTATCCATATTCTCCAGTAATATCGTCCACTTGGCATGAATAGCTTTCAGCAGGCGGATGGAGTTTTTGACAGGAAGCTGATTGTCTACAGTTTCCGCCCACAAATTTTCATCATAAGGTTTGACCGTAGGGTTATTTTCTGTCAGTGTCAGCTTGAATCGCACCAATGCATTCATGTGGCTGTCTGCTATATGATGGATGATTTGTTCCACATTCCAGCCACCTTCGCGGTAGGAATAGGTCAGTTTTTTCTTCTTGTTGATTTTTTTGCTTACCGCTTTGAGTTGCTCCGGCAGTACATGTATATCCTGTATCAGCTTATTGATAACAGCTTCACTATAAGTGGCCGGTAGCAATAATTTCCCGATAGGATATATGTTAGCATCCGCAGCAGGAACAGCCTTCGCAACTTTTTCCTTTTTAACAGCTTTTTCCTTTTTCAGTAATACTGTTTCCTTCGCTTCTTTCTTCAGCACTTCTTTCTTTTTCGACATATAGTTGGTTTAGAATTTCTCTATGGTTCTTTCCATGAAATCATTTTCACTGCTGATAACCAGTTTGTACGCACCGCTGGCCAGTTCGCTCAGATTCACGGATTCATTGTGCAAGCCTTTAGAAAGGAAGCCAAGATTGATTTTCTTCATTTCGCGTCCGGTTAAATCATAGACACGAACTTCCATATTGGAGCCTTTTACAATGTTGAATTGCAGTAAAACCTGATCGATGAATGGATTCGGATAAGCACTCAGTAAAATCAGTTCGTTGGTCTGATTTCTGATGCCGGTCACGGTGCCGATTCTCGGATTTTCCGGCGCCTGATAATATTTTGGGGTCAGCAAAGAGGTGAATGTCGTTGCTTTTTTCAGCCAACGGGTGTTGTCAACGGTATAAAAACCAGTTGCAAACCGCTGTCCTGTATCACGGCGCTCAATAGTATTGACATTGTAATAGTCAGCTTGCGCCTGTAGTGTTTCCAGATTCAGGATTCCGTAGCCTTTGCGGTGTAATTCCACGTATTTGATATGTGGAAGTGCTTCATATACGATGCCATTCAACGGATCCAAAGGAACAGGTGAAGAACTGGAGGTTACGCTGGTACAAACAAACTCAACGCCCACTGAACCTTGGCCGGTTGCTTTGTTATAGGTCGATTGGTTGTAGGGTAAATCCATGGCCCATGCGGTGTGAATATCACCGGTCAGCACAATCATATTTTTGATATCATTTTGCAGTACAAAATCATACAATTCTTTTCTTTCCGCCTGATAGCCGTCCCATTGGTCATCATTGAGTACGAGTCCACCCGGAATAATCTGCCAGAAAGGATTCAGGTTGCCCACCATTACCTGCTGTCCCAGTATTTTCCATTTTGCAGTGGAGTTTTTCAGGGATGTTTTGAGCCACTCCATTTGTTCTCGACCTAAAAGGTGAGCTGCTGTATCTGTTACGCTTCTCGCACCTTGCAGTGTGCGTCCGTACAGACGGGTATCCAACATGAAAATATCGGCCATATTGCCATAGCTCATTTTTCTCCAGATTTTATTTGGGTTGCCAGCTTCCGGACGGCGAATAGGCAGCCATTCTTCATAAGCCTGCTGTCCCGCATTCTTACGGTTAATCCATGGCCCTTCATTGCCCGGTGTATGGTTTTCCGCACCATCCATCCAGGAGTTGTTGGCGGTTTCATGGTCGTCCCAAACGGTAATGAACGGATATTGCTGATGTAATTTTCTCAGAGAAGGATCCAGTCGGTAAGAGGAATATCGTTGTCTGTAGTCTGATAATTTAATGATTTCTGTTGTCGGCAAATGATCTCTGCGGATAGCGGTAATGCCTGCAGCATATTCATAAATATAATCTCCGAGGTGCAACACGGCATCCACGTCGTTTCTGTCTTTGATACGGTCATAGGCATTGAAGTAGCCTGTCGGATAATTGGAACAGGATACAAAAGCAAATCGCAACTGATCAACACCTCCGGTCGGAGCTGTTTTTGTTCTGCCTGTCAGGGAGTTTCTGCCCAATGCGGTAAATTCATAGAAGTACCAGGTATTCGGCTGAAGTCCGGTAACGTCAATTTTTACACAGTAGTCCGTCGTGCTGTCTGCGGTGAAAGTACCGGATTGTACAACGGAGGTGAAGTTCGTGTCGAGTGCCATACGCCAGGTACCGCTCACCGGTCCTGCATCATCTCCAGTAACACGCGTCCATATGACAATTGCATTAGGTGTCGGATCACCGGAGGCCACACCATGATAGAACGGCGCAAGGGAAGTGTCCACCATAGAACGCAAGCTGATGTCCTGCGGTCCCACAGCCCAACCCTGAGCGTAGAATCCTATTAAAAACAATAAGGAAAGTAGATGTTTATACATAAAAAGAAGGTTTTAATAAAGATACAAAACTTTCTGTGTTTCCTCACCATTTTTGTGTAAAAATTGATTTTTGTCACTCCATATTTACAGTGTCTTTATCAGTTTGCGTGTAATACTTCCGGAAGATGTCCGTATGGATAGTAAATATTCTCCTGCAGGCAATGCACTCAGGTCAAATTTGTCAAACTGAAGCCCTCGCTGACGCATTCCCAGATCTTGCTGATAGACTTCCGCACCGTTTAAGTTGTATACTGATACATGCAATTGGTCGGCAGTATACAAATAATACTGAACGCCGGTATAGTTGATAAACGGATTCGGATAAACACCGGTCACTTCCAGGGCACTGTATGGAGGGCGGATGCCGGTGGCTACATTGATACGCGGATAATAGGGGGCTTTTACGGGTAGTATACCGCTGTAGTTGCTGAAGGTGTTTTGTTTCTTCAGGTGATTAGAATCTTTTTCCGCCATATAGCTGACCTGATAAGTGTAGTTTTTATTGGGACGTTCAATGGTTTCTATGTTGTAGAAATCATTCTGTACCCGCTGTGGTGTGAAGTCGATAATAGAAAAGCCTCTGTTTACAAAATTATTGTGTTTGATATGCGGATTATTTTCTTTGATAACCTGTGCAGCAGCGCCTTCCGCGATATTTCCGAAGATTCCGGTAAGCGGAATACCCGGCGAGGTGACGGCTGTCGTAACAAATTCCACGCCCGCTGAACCTGCGCCGGTAACAGCCTTGTAAGGGGTCTTTCCCAGTGGTAAGTCGCTGGCCCACGCCGAATGTATGTCGCCGGTCAGTATCACAAAATTATTGATGTTGTTGTCGTTGATAATCTTAAACAATCTTTTTCTTTCCGTAGGATAGCCATCCCACTGGTCGGAGTTGAAAGCAATATTGAATACTTTGAAAGGAGCAACCATCACTTGTTGTGCGACCACTTTCCAGGTCGCTGTGGATTGCTTCAATCCATCTTCGAGCCATTGCATCTGTGCCGGTCCCAGCAAGTAATGGGTGGAATCGTCTGTGCCGGATAAGGAAGCGAGAATCGTTTGTTCTTTGCGTGCTGCAATGCGGGTGTCCAGAAAAAATAAATCCACCAGATTGCCGAGCTTATACTTTCTGTACAACATGATATCCGGCAGGGTGTCCAGCTTGCGGATAGGCATCCATTCCGCATAGGCGCGCAGGGCAGCCTGTTTTCTGGCAGCCCAGCTTCCTTCTGTCGCGCTGGTGTGGTTTTCCGCACCATCCACAAAAGCATTATCCGCAAATTCATGGTCATCCCAAATGGTATAGAATGGCATTTGCTGGTGGAGTCGCATCAGCATGGAATCCAGCTTGTACATGCCGTGCCGCATGCGATAATCAGATAGGGTGAGTATCTCATTGGTCGGTTCCGGTACACGCACCGTACCATATTCATTCTTGCCGTATTCGTAAATGTAATCGCCCAGATGAATGACGGCATCCACATCATTGCGTTCCTGCAATGCCTGATAGACATTGAAATAGCCGTGCGGAAAACTCGAACAGGATACCACCGCAAAACGCACTTGTTCCACATTGCCGGATGGCAGCGTCTTGGTGCGACCTCTCAGTGAGTTTTTATTGCCGTAGGAAAATTCATAGTAATAATATTTTCCCGCATCTAAACCTTCTACATCCACTTTCACCGTATAATCCTTTTCTGCCGATGTTGCGATATTTCCCGAAGCCACTATGTTCTGCATCAGCGTGTCAGTGGCCACTCGCCATTCTATTTCCGGTTGGCTGTCTTCGGTCGTAATTCGTGTCCATAATACCACGGAATGCTGGGTCGGGTCGCCCGACGCAACACCGTGATAAAACGGTGCGAGCAATGTGTCTGCCCATAATCTTCCGGCATCGTGCGGCATTTGCGCATAGGCGCCAGAGATGGTCAATAGAAAGACTGCGATAATGGTGTAGAGTCTGTGTTGCATAAGAGGCTTTTTATCAAAATTAGCCATTAATCCCAGCCTCTTCAGGTGTTCACCAATTCTACATATTAAATTCAGGTGCAGTACTTCAAGGCTTAATTGCACAGTAATTAAG
>JADLAH010000175.1 GCA_020848315.1 Chitinophagales bacterium
AAAGCAGCTACGGTTGCTTCCGCAGCATCATACGTCACTCCTGTGTGACGCACCACTGCATTCACCAACAGGCCGTCATTGGCTTGCAGGGCACGATTAAAGGCAATACTTTTAGCGGGCGGATAGATTTTATGTTCGTACAAACGCACCTCCGCCGGTGTATAATTGGCAATAAAAGCCCCGAAACCGGGAACGATTACACAATTATTCGTCTTTAAAAGTTCTTTAATCAGATTTACCATACGAGCAAAGTTATAGATTTTTGTGATTTTTTTCAGAAAATAATCACAAAATCACTTGCCCGACCGGCACATACATCGTCAGAAGGCCAACTTCACACCGCCGATTACGTGAATACCGTAAGTCGGATATCGATTGAAACGCTGCCATTTCTGGAAGCCCAGATTGTTTACATCCACGAATACGCCAATGTTTTTGGTAATAAAATAATTGGCCGACAAATTTACATCTACCAATCCTTTGATGGGTACCAACGAAGTGGTTGCTACACCGCTGTAAATGCGGTGCACTGCCTGTACTTTACCATGCACGGTCAGATCAGCATTGATATAAAGCTTGTTTTTCCAGTTGTAAAACGCAGATGCGCCGGTTTTAAACTTCGGCAGATATGACAATTCTTCGGCAGTATTTTTATTATAAATGAAATAATCAAACCAGACTTTAGCACCGAATGTATTGCTCAGATTATAGGACAGTCCGATGTGTGGATTCCAGGCCTGCACTTTGGCAACCGTCTGCACATCGAAGCCCGGCATATTTACCGGAGTGAAAGGCGACACAAAAGAGCTGGAGAAATACTGTGCCTGAGAACGGGAATTGAGGTGACTGAAACGAGCATCATATCCGAATCCCTTGATACTGCCGCGCAGACCGAGGATAGTACGGGTTTCATCGATGGAATTATCATAATTTCCTGTAACGACAAACGGATTCTCGATAGAGAGATTATTCATACTGTTAATCTTCACCTGCGTTTTCCATTCGTTATAAATGACGATATAATCTTTGTACACCTGCAACTGATTGATGATTTCCGGCAGCACATAGAATCTTCGGTTAGTCACGATAAAATTCGGACCGACTGTCAGTTGCCAAATCTTAAATTTCACCTTTCCGTATGGAATAGCCTGCACCGTGAAATGGTTCTTCTTATTCAGGAAAGAAAAGAAGGTGGTATCTGTGTAATCATCATTGTATGATACATTGGTAATATTCAGTTTGGCGCCCGCCCAGTAGTTGCGTTTAAAGTTGTAACCACCTTCCGCATTCACCCCAATCGTAAGTTCTTTCGGCTTGTGAAATAAATTTTTATTTGTAACTGAAGTAAAGTTGACTTCCCCATTATAAAAATAATCGGCGTCTTCAATGCCGCGCAATTTCACGGCACCACCAAAGCGATTGTAGTTGGTTTTCAACGAGTCTTTGGTATACGCAAAATCATCCGCGTAACCGTAGAAATTATGCTGATTCAATCTGTAGAACAACTCGCCTCCGATGGCAGCTTTCTTTTTAATATAATACTCACCGAAGCCTTTCACCTGCATATCCATATATTGCTGAAACTTCGGCTTGTTGTTTTTGGTGTAGATAAAATCCGCATCCAGTCCGGCGCGGTATTTCGTCTGCACAGGATTGGTAATTACCAATTTCACCAACGGAGTGAGTGGATACCCGAATCCGATTTTAGCATAGAGAAACTGATTTTTCTCCGGTTTTTTACTACCCGCTTTCATCGGGCGCAAATCTTCTGGCTGGTATTCCACCTTCCCTTTCGCATCAGAAAAAAGATATTGCTGCGCATCCGGTTTAGTCTTCTTAAATTCCGGCAGATTGGGCGCAAATGGCACTTTCTCCGCGGAAATGAGAATAGGTTCGTACGCTTTCACAATATCCACCTGATCCAGTTGCGGCAATGAATCGATATTTTGTTGCGCAAAAGTGCTGAACCAGCAAGTGCTTATCAATAACCCTGTTATTACTTTTCTTTTCATGATTTATTTTTCTTACGCTATCGATTAATTACCGTTTTCAAACTTCATTATAGTGCTATTATCATTCAACTTCAGCTTGCTGCTATCCAGTTCTTTCTGAATGATGGCATCCAGTTTCTGCTGGGCTTCCGCACGCACATCATCTTCCTGCGTATAGTTATCCAGCAAACTCTGCAAGGTCGCCTTCGCCTGCAGCAACTTATTATCATCTGTGTACATATCACTCATCAGCAGGAATGTCTTGCCGAGATAGTATTCATAAGAAGGAAACTTATCGAGATAATCATTGCATTCTTTGTCCGCTTGTTTTTTGTTTCCTTTCAGGTAATACATTTTTGCGATGGTGTATTTCGCCTCCGCGGCCTGTTCATTATTGGCGTTCTTCACCACATATTCCAGTTCCTTGATGGATTTATCGTAATCCTTGAGTTGATACAGCGAAATCCCTTTATAATAAGCCATCTCTGACTTATAGAACTCCGGAAGCCCCGGCAATGCAGCTACTTTGGCCACATTATCGATACTTTCCTGATATTTTTTCAGGAAGAAAGAGGTGCGCATCAGGCCAATCACCACTTCACGTTTATTTTCTTCGAGTGTAGCCAATGGTTGCAGCTTATTATACAATTCATACGCACGCTGATAATTCTTCAGATCGTAGTAATGGATATTGGCGGAACGCGCGAGCGCTCTTTCCGAGAATCGGTTTTGCGATTGCGCCACAACATATTCGTAGCCTGTGAGTGCCGCCGGAAAATCCTGCTTGGTGAATAAGCATTCCGCGCGGTAGAAATTCGCCTGCAGGGCAAAATAGCCATTCGGAAATTGCTTCAGATAATCCGTAAAGCCCTGCAAAGCTTTATCTATACTGCCGTTGAAGAACTGTTTCTCCGCCGACAGGTACACAATGGAATCCTGTTCGGATGCGGTGACCTGAGCGCCCGGATATTTATTCGCATAGGCGATATAGGCAGCAGGATCGCCTTTCGCCATGTAGATCTCCTTGATAGCAATCATCGCCTCGTTGGAAGCCGGTGTGCCCGGATAATTTTGCACCACTTTCTGATACCATAACAGTGATTCGTCGTAAGCATCGCGGTTGAAATTAATCAGTCCCAGTTTCAGATAGGATTCCGACACCTGATCCGATTTCGGGTATTTGGACAATATCTGTTTATAAGCCTCTATCGCATCATTATCATTGCCTCGGGCAAAATAGGTATCTCCTACCTGCATCAGCGCGTCATCCGCAAATGCGGATGACGGGAAGCGCGCCACCAGGGCCTTCATACCGGCAATTTTATTGGTATAATCTCCTCCCAATCCATCTATGATAGCTTTCTGATACAAGGCATAATCCGCGCCCTGCATATTGGCTTTTACGATCTCATCGTAGTACTGCGCCGACTGTTTATACTGTTTTTGCATAAAATGTCCATCTGCCAGCCGGATAGCCGCATCCGGATAGAGATTATTTTTGAGGGCCGGCTGCGTGCTGGTTTTCAAAACAGGTACAGCCTTGCTGAAGCTGGCCACCGCATTGGCGTAATCTTTCTTCTTATAGTAGTTGTATCCCTGCAGATAATAGGCTGTTCCGGCATTCACTTTATCGGTATATTCCGTTGTTACGCTGCCGGATAGTGGCATAAATTTCTGCAACAGGGCAATCGACTTATCGTATTCGCCGCGCTGATAGGCAATCTCCGCTTTCCAATAATAACACAAGGCTTCCAGATTTTTGGATATCG
>JADLAH010000176.1 GCA_020848315.1 Chitinophagales bacterium
AATGGAAATTGCCACCATGTTTCTGCTGTCATACTAATCAACGCGGAACCGGAACTTTTGGTATACATATCGGGAAATCCGTATTTTGCCAACGCGGAATCATACGCCTGATAGATGGCCGGGAAATGCGCCCAGCTATCGCCTACCAAACGAATGCGCGGTTCAATCTTTTTGGCACACGCATCCTGAGAATAAGCTGTAAAACAAGAAAATACAAAAGAAAAAATAATGGTTAGGTATAATTTCATGATGTTTATTTTTACTAAATTTAAAAAAATAAACGCTAACAATATAACATTCCACTATTTTTTTTCGTTACCCAATAAAATCTGCTATGAAACCCTTTCTGTCAATCATCCATTTCTGGGCAATATGCTGCCTGCTGACTTTCTCCGCATCTGCGAATCCGCTGCACCTGCTGGATGCGCAATCGCAGAAAAAGATACAATATACCATATCTCCAAACGACGGCAGTACCCACTATCTGGAACCGCTGAAAATGTCGGTACAGAATCTCGCGAATGAAAACCTGCAGATACTCGTCAGCAACGGCGATATCTGTATTCCTTCGGATGCGCAGGTACAGAATATTGTGATTACGGAACAGGAACTGATTACGCTGAAACCCAAAGAAAAAAAGGAAATCGCGCTGAAAGGCATGTGCATAGAGCAATCGGACCGCGCCAGCGGATTGAATGTATTGTACACACTGAAAAAGAATAACGACCAGAAATTACTGCAACTGACACAGTTTCTGGAATCGAAAAAACTGCAGACCTCCGCGGCGCAATATGCAGTATGGGCGTTGGTCGACAGCGGCGACATCAACAACATCTTCGCGGCTGACACCGCCGAAGAAAACAGCCTCAAAAGATTTATGGCACAACTCACAGGCCGAACATTTTCCGTGACCAACAAAAACGACTACCGTACCAACTATTATGCTCCCCCAAAAGAAAGAGTGGGCGGCAATTTTGAATACAGTTTCACACAAACCAAAGATGTGCAGATTGCGATGTTTGATGCCAATGGTATTCTGGTGCGTGAACTATTCAACCAGAAAAATGTGGCACCCGGCCCGCACAAGCTCAATTTTGAATACGACTCCTCCGTCTATACCGATGATGTGTATTTCTTCAAACTCATCGTCAACAATCAGGTGATGGTAAACCGCAAATGGGATGTCAAAGCAATGCGCGACAGCTTCAAAAAGAAATGGCAGGAAAGTCAGGGACAGTAAGTAAGAATCTTTATTTTTGTGACAAACAAGATAAAGACATGAACTACTGGCTGATGAAATCGGAACCCGATGTATTTTCTTTTGACGATCTGATAGCAAAAGGTAAAGAACACTGGGACGGCGTACGCAATTATACCGCCCGCAACAATATGCGCGCGATGAAGAAAGGCGACAAAGCCCTGTTTTACCACAGTAATATTGACAAGGCCGTAGTGGGCATCATGAAAATTGTCACGGAGGCCTATCAGGATCCGACCACCGATGAACCGCAATGGATATGTGTGGATGTGAGTCCGGTGCAGAAGCTGAAACACCCTGTGTCGCTGGCCGCTATCAAGGCCAACCCTGCCCTGTCGGAAATGAAAATCATCAAGCAATCCCGCCTCTCCGTGATTGACGTTACCAAAGAAGAATTTGAAGAAATTTTGCGAATGAGCAAGGAAGGGTAATTATCGAATTGTATAATTGTATAATTCTACAATTATTCGCCCTACACATCCTTGTATTTCCGCATCAGCCAGAAAGCGTACAAGCCACTCAGTACACAAAGTACTGCCGCCATGCGGATACCCAGCGGATTGTCCGGCGACTTCCCTAGCAGCAGCAATGACGGGAACACCAGACTCGTAACGGCCACACCAATTTTCATCATAAAGGTTTTAAGCGCATAGTAAGACGCGTTTTTCGCGATGCCCGTTTTCCTGAAATCGTGCTGCGCATTGTCGCCCGCCAATGCCATCGGCAGAATGCCGAGCACCGCCGTCGGATAGGCATTGATGATGACATAAATCACCACAAATAAAATCGTTGGCATCGGATATAAACCAATGGTGGCTGTAAACGAAAAACTCAGCAGCAGAAACAGTAATGCCGACTGCATCACTCGTTTTTTTCCATAGCGTTCCACCAGCTTGTCCACCAGCGGATACATCACGAGCGAGCAGATGCCCACCGCATAAAGAATAACGGATGTATAGACATTATCCAATTGCAGCAACGCTGCCACAATATATGGCACCGCCACAATAAAAATCTTCTGAGGGAACCAATATATCAACTCCACCCATACCAGAATGCGGAAGTTGCGGTCATTCCAGACCTCGCGCATATTATCGAAAACACCTTCGTGCTTTCGGTCGTACTGCAATTCCGCTTTGCTGATATTTTTGCCTGAATTATCCTCTACAAACAAAATCGGCATAGCCATCAGTATCATCGCGACCACCGCATATACGAGCACACTGGTCTGAAAAATCGTCTCATAGGAATACTGATCCGCGAAGGCTGCCATCGTAATATTAATTGTCTGCCCGATGCCGATGCCCAGCGCATAGGCGATAGACAACATCATCACAATATGCAGGCGCTCGCGTTCTTCTTTCGCAATCTCATTAATCAGCGCATTGTAAGGTGTGGTGTAAAAGCATTTTATGATAAAGGCCGCAATAACGGTCACCGACAGCCAGACCGCATTCAGCGTATGCAGCCCATCCTTGAGTGGAAAAAATATTGCAGCCGACAACATCGCAAATGGAATGACTGAGAATGCCATAAAAGTCTTGCGTTTCCCGAACTTAAAAGTAGATCGGTCACTCAAACTTCCGACAATGGGTTCCATAAAAGCGCTGATGATATAACCTATTGCAGAAAGCAATCCAACAATCGTAAAAACACGCCCCACCGCGCCCTGAAAAACGAACTCCTTGAACAGCGGCTGACCGTTATCCGGCGGCAGATAGAAAAAATAAATCAGTTCTGTGAAGCCAAAAACAGCGAGACTCCAGCCGGTCTGGCCGGCGGCAAAGGCGATTTTTCTGAGTAGCGGAACTTGCGGAGTGGCTGGTGCGGTAACTTCGGCAGACATATTCATTCACTAAGATAAAAAACAATATTTATCAGCGGACATTTTATTACAAAATAAGATAGCGGCGGAAAATATCATTGAGAAAAAACGGCATTTCTATGTCAGAATAAAGGATGAATGAGCGCACAAATCACATTCACATTTTAAATTCGTATCTTTGTCCAAACACACCTGATATGGACAGCATAGTAGTAAAAGACAGCAACGGAACCGTATTGAAAGAAGGCGATGCCGTTATCCTGACCAAAAGCCTGGATCCGAAAGGCACTTCCGTCAAATTGAAAAAAGGCATGACCATCAAAAACATACACCTGACCGATGATGAGGAAGAAATTGAATGCAGAGTGGAGAAAGTGCGCCTCGTCATCAAAACCTGCTTTGTAAAAAAAGCCTGATAATCAAGCTGTCTTTTGGCAGAAAATGACATTTTTCAAAGTTAGAAACAAGTTGACATAACTTTTCCACACCACCGGACAGCATTCTGAAAAAGGCAGGAAAAACCGTATATTTGGGGCATTCTTCCACAAACAAGTTACCTCCAAATGTCCAACGAATTTCAAGCAAGACATATCGGCCCGAACGCGGCAGATACTGCTGCCATGCTGCAAACCATAGGCGTGGCTTCTCTCGACCAGCTGATTGAAGAAACCGTGCCGGCCAATATCCGGCTGAAGCACACACTGACCATCGGCGAACCGATGTCGGAATACGACTATCTGGAAATGCTGAAAGAAAAAGCACGCAAGAACAAAGTCTGCAAAAACTACATCGGACAAGGCTATTATAACACCATTACACCGGGCGTCATCCAACGCAATATCTTTGAAAATCCGGGATGGTACACACAATACACGCCCTATCAGGCGGAGATAGCGCAAGGCCGCTTGGAGGCGCTGCTCAATTTCCAGACAATGATTGCCGACCTGACCGGTCTGCCTATCGCCAATGCATCCCTGCTGGATGAGGCAACCGCAGTGGCCGAAGCGATGCACGTATTCTATGAAGTAAGAAATAAATCCAGAAATAAACCGGCGGCGAATAAGATTTTCATCGACCGCCATACATTCAAACAAACCATCGACGTCGTCACCGGCCGTGCATTGCCTTTAAACATTGAGGTAGTGGTGGATGATTACAGCAACTTCGTTCCGTCAGAGGAATATTTCGCCATCGTATTACAATACCCGAATGCGTCAGGCGCAGTGGAAGACTACCGCGCTACCATCGCGGCCTGCAGAGAGCAGGAAATTTACAGCGTGTTGGCCTGCGACATCATGAGTCTGGCACTGCTCACCTCTCCCGGCGAACTGGGCGCTGACATCGCAGTGGGCAACTCACAGCGCTTCGGTGTGCCAATGGGATTCGGTGGCCCGCACGCGGCTTTCTTCGCCTGCAAGGATGACTTTGTGCGTCTCATTCCGGGTCGTCTGATTGGCGTATCGGTAGACAAACACGGCAACCGCGCGCTGCGCATGGCATTACAAACACGAGAACAACATATCAAACGCGAAAAAGCGACTTCTAATATCTGTACCGCGCAGGCATTACTAGCCATCATGGCGAGTATGTATGCCGTGTACCACGGAAAAGAAGGCATCCGCAATATCGCGTTGAACATCCACTACAAAACGGTGGCATTGGCGAATGAACTGAAAAAACTCGGTTTCGGCAATAAAAATACTGCATTCTTCGACACCCTGAAAATCGATACCAAAGGAAAATCCGCGCAGATACAAACGCTGGCAGAACAGGAAGGACTGAATTTCTGGTATAATGAAGATGGCACGATCCAATTGTCACTGGACGAAACCACCCGCCGCAAGGATGTGGAAGCTATTGCTGCTGTCTTCGCCGCCAGTGTACAGGCGAATTACCAATCCACTTACCTCGACACACCTGCGCTGCAGATACCGGAAACACTGCAAAGAACCTCCGATTACCTGACACATCCTGTCTTTAATCAATACCATTCCGAAACGGAAATGCTGCGCTATATCAAAAAACTGGAAGCCAAAGATTTGTCACTGGGCTTCTCCATGATACCTTTGGGCAGCTGCACGATGAAACTGAATGCGACCACGGAATTAGTTCCACTGAGCTGGCCGGAGTTTGCGCATATGCATCCGTTCCAGCCTTCCGAACAGGTAAAGGGATATCTTGAAATCATCGAAGAACTGGAGCAACAACTGGCCAATATCACCGGATTTGCAGCCACTTCCCTGCAGCCGAACTCCGGTGCACAAGGGGAATATGCCGGCCTGATGGTGATTCGCGCTTACCATTTATCCCGTGGCGATGCCCACCGCAATGTGGCGCTGATTCCTACTTCCGCGCACGGCACCAATCCGGCCAGTGCGGCTATGGCAGGCATGCAGATTGTGCTCGTAAAATGCGATGAAAAAGGCAATATCGATGTGGCAGACTTAAAAGCAAAAGCGGCGCAACATGCCGACAACTTATCCTGTCTGATGGTGACTTATCCATCCACACACGGGGTTTTTGAGGAATCAATCATTGAAATATGCGACACGATCCACCAGTTCGGCGGCAAAGTATATATGGATGGCGCCAACATGAACGCGCAGGTGGGACTCACCTCGCCTGCCAGCATCGGCGCGGATGTGAACCACATCAACCTCCACAAAACCTTCGCTATCCCGCACGGCGGCGGCGGTCCCGGCATGGGACCTATCTGCTGCACCGCGGAGCTAGCACCTTTCCTGCCGGGCAATCCGGTGGTGAAAACAGGCGGCGGCAACGCCATTCCGGCCGTATCCGCGGCACCATTCGGCAGCGCGGCGATTTTACTGATTTCCTATGCTTACAATAAAATGTTGGGCAGCGAAGGCATTACCAATGCCACCAAATACGCCATCCTGAATGCGAACTACCTGAAGGCAAAACTGGAACAGCATTATCCGATTTTATATACGGGCAATAACAACCGCGTAGCCCACGAATTTATCATGGATATCCGTCCGTTTAAAAAGGATACGGGTATCGACGCGGCAGATATCGCGAAGCGACTGATGGATTACGGCTACCATGCGCCAACGGTCGCGTTTCCGGTACCGGGTACATTGATGATAGAACCTACCGAAAGTGAAAGCAAAGCGGAACTGGATAAATTCTGCGAAGCACTGGTGGCCATCCGCCAGGAACTGGACGACATCAGTAATGGCGTTACCAGTGTACAGGACAATCCGATTATCAATGCGCCGCACGTGGCTGCAGAAGTTATTTCCGGCGACTGGCAACACAGCTATACGCGCGAGAAGGCTGCATTCCCGCTGGAATATGTGAAATCAGCCAAATTTTGGCCAAGTGTTGCCAAGATTGACAACACATACGGCGACAGAAATCTGGTTTGCACCTGTCTTCCTGTAGAAGCATACGCATAATAATTCATTACAAATACAATTCCAAAAGGCGCTTAAAATATTGATTTTAAGCGCCTTTTAATATAACATTCCAAATCAATAAAAATAGATTTGTATAATTTAAAATATACACATAACTTAGATTATTCAAACACCCAAAATGCTTCTGATTAAGAAACCACATCTATTACTTGGTGTATTAATGATTGTTGTATCCTGCCGTAAGCATTGTGATATAGTTAAAAACAATAGTAGCAATAAAATAGCGACTGTTCTTTTATTATCAGGTGCGGACACATTAAAATACTATCAATTCAGTTATACCTCACCTAATGAATCCTTGGCTCAGATTAAATCATGGAAAAAAAACGGACCATCGTTAATCTATTCCTTTAAATACTTCCAGAATTATATACGCATAGATATAACAGACAATTTCACTTATCAGGATTCGATACTGGCACACCATAAGAATGGAAAATTTATCGGATTTAGTTCCATTAATTCCACAGAAATATCGGGTGCTACATTTGATGAAAACGATACCCTTAGAGGATTAAACATTGGATTTAATCATTTATTTAATCACGAAGGAATCAAAGAAATGGAATATGACAGCAATTACAACCTGATTAAATATACCCGTAACTTCACTTATAATTTCCCTCTTCCATTAGAAAAAACAGATACCCTGTTTATTGAGTACACCACCCTCAATAGTAATAGATTTGCCTACCTGCAAATTGACTACCAATCCAGTTTATATTCACACGAGGAAGAGCTTCTATTCTTTCTGACACAAAACGACATACATACCATCAATAACACTCATCTGATAAAACGCACCTACAGGAAGACATCTGATATAGATACAATTCAACAAATTAATAACTATCATTACGAATTTGATCGTTTAAACAGGGTAAATAGAATTTTACTATCAATCGGCGGATCTGAACAATCTGCATTTATCACTTACAAATAAGTTACAAAAAATACTCAAAAAATCGCTTAAAATATTGATTTTAAGCAATTTTTATTTTAATGAAATACGAAATACGAGTTACAAAAGGCATTATCACGAAAGTAGAATACAATGTAAATAATACATCTTTACATTAGGAAAGCAACTAAACCTTTTCAAAAACCCTAAACACTACGAAATAATCAGATATTTTAAAAATTGAGTCGCACTGCGACCACTAAAGCTATAAAAAAAATCGGGTTTTGCATTGCACAAAACCCGACAGACCCTAAAGTCTAGAAACATAAAAACCCTACAACAAAGTTAAACATTTTCTTGCAAACCGCAAGAGCGTGTTTAACTTTTTTTTGTAGATTTATCATATTTTTTAGATAAAATCCATAATCATTTAATTTACAACCAGTTACAAACTATCTGATGCGAAATAAATTTGCTGTTTTTTTACTTATTTTCCTATTTTTAGGTGTTGCCGGGTTCTTTGCAGGCTACAGTACACTATTTAAAGACAATATCAATGAACAAGGCACTTCTGCCAGGCTGAATAAAGAGCGGGCAGTGATATTCTATATCAAAACGGGTTCCACCTACGATGATGTTATAAAAAGCCTGAAACGCCAGCAAATACTGCATAACATACAAACTTTCAAACTGGTAGCCAACAGGGTGAACTACGCCGAAAATGTGCGTCCCGGCAGGTATTTACTGAGTGCCGGCATGAGCAATCTGAATATTGTACGAAAACTCCGCTCGGGCGGTCAGGATCCGGTGAAGATTACCTTTAACAACATCCAGAATAAGGAACAGCTGGCAGAGAAAATCGCGGAACAGCTGGAGCCTACTAAATCTGAAATCCTGCAAGTACTGCGGGACAAACGCTTCCTGGATTCCCTGCAACTGACGGAAGAAAGTTTTCCTACCATTTTCCTGGCCAATACCTACGAATTCTATTGGAATACCAGCGCTTCCGGATTTGTGCAGCGCATGCTCGAAGAATACCACAAATTCTGGAACAGTAGCCGACTAAAAAAGGCGGAAAAGCTGGGACTAACACCCACCGAAGTGATTATTCTGGCCTCCATTATTCAGAAAGAATCGAATCACTACGACGAATATCCGACCATTGCCGGCGTGTATCTGAACCGGCTGCGTATCGGAATGCCCCTGCAGGCAGACCCTACGGTAATGTATGCCCTGAAAAAACTGGGACAGAGTCAGCGCGTTTACCACAAATACCTGAAAATTGATTCTCCGTACAACACCTATATCAACAAAGGATTGCCCCCCGGACCGATTTGTTTACCGGAACTGAAGAGCATTGAGCAGACGCTGGATGCGGAAGAGCATAAATATGTGTATTTTTGTGCGAAAGAGGATTTTTCCGGCTATCATGCTTTTGCAGAAACCTGGCAGCAGCACACGGAAAATGCCCGTAAATATCAGCAAGCCTTAAACCAAAGAAATATCCGCTAATGTTTGAAGAAACCATACAACTACGCGTGCGCTACCACGACTGCGATCCGCTCGGCATTGTCTACCACGGCCACTATGCCAAATTCTTCGAAATAGGCCGTACAGAAGCCATGCGAAAACACGATTTTGCCTATAAGAAACTGGAAGAACTCGGGTATGCTATGCCGGTGGTGGAAATGAACATCAAATACTTCCGACCGGCACGCTACGACGAACTGATGGATATCAAAACCATTATCCGCGACTGGCCGGAAAAGAAAATTGTGTTTTACAGCGAAATATATAATCAGCAGGGACAATTACTGACCAGCAGCGAGACCACCTTCGTTTATGTGAAAAAAGATTCGCTCCGCAGATGCCATATTCCGGACGTGGTACTGGATCACCTGCGCCCGTTTTTCACAGAAGAAATTCAGAAAATGAAAGAAGAGAAAAAAGCAAAGGCCAAATCCATTAAGATAAATCATAAGTTATAGTGACCCATCCATAGGATGATTTAACTATATTTGCTGCATCAGCAGTTTTGCAAAAACCGAAACTACGTCCAATGTCCATTCAGGATAAGACAAAAAAATACAGAAGGCTCGTTCGGTCGGAACGATTCCGGGACAGGCTGAAACGCATCACGCTTCCCGGATTCGAAGGTATTCCGGTGTATGATGTGGCTTTAAAATTCAGGGAAGAAATCCAGAACGATGTATTATCCATCCGGGCATCATCCATTTCGTTTTATTTTATCCTCGCTTTATTTCCGAGTATCATTTTCTTCTTCTCTCTAATCCCTTACATTCCCATCAGAAACTTCGATATCGTGCTGATGAACGGACTTAAAAGCATACTTCCTGCGGGCGTCTATCCGATTCTGGAAACCACCATCCGCGACATTGTCAGTATTCAGCGCGGCGGACTCTTATCTATCAACTTTTTCCTGGCTTTATTTGTCGCGTCCAATGGTGTAAAATCCATGATGCGCGCATTTGACAAAATGAACCACACCTTCAAGGAGCGCACCTTTTGGGAAAAGCAATGGACGGCCATCCGCATTCTGTTTCTGATTTGCTTTCAGATTATCCTGGCTTTGCTGCTGATCATCAAAGGAAAAGAATTCATTATCGTAGTGAGCAAGATATTAAACACGCAGAATGTAGTTACTATTTACCTACTGAAATTCCTGCGCAGTCTGCTGATTGTATTCAGCTTTTTCAATATCATCGCGCTGATTTATTACTACGGACCTTCAGTAAAAAAACGCTATCGGTATTTCTCCGTGGGTGCTACTTCGGCCACCATTATATCCATTCTGATGTCACTGGTGTTTAAATTCTACACCAACTACCTCAACAACTTCAACAGCCTGTACGGCTCTCTCGGCATTGTGATTGTGATTATGATGCTGATATACATGAACGCGATGGTATTACTGTTCGGGTTCGAGCTGAACAACAGCATCGCCATCAATAAAGCCATGCGCGAAAATCAGGATAACTCCGAAATACCGGCCACATGAAAACAGGACACCGCATTTTCTTTTCCATTTTTTATGTACTCGCCATTGGCGTACACATTTATTTTCTGGGTGTGGAAACGGACAAAAAATGGCTATGGCACGGCGCCTACCTGTTGACGTACGGACTCAGCTGGTGGACATACTTCACCCGACTGCCGCAACGCGCAATCATATTTGTGGCGGCGAGTTTATTTCCGTTTTTCAGTCATGTTGTAATAGGCTATCAGCACATCCCCGCCTTAGACTTCATGTTCTGGGTTTGCCTGCTGGTGTGCATTATTATCCCGTATGGCTATTACATCCACCGGCAGTATCCGGCAACCGGCCGCTAATCCTCAAAGCGGAGGTGTTTGATTGTAGATGTTCTGTTCATCAGCTGCTTCAGAGAATCAATTCCAATCTGCAGATGAGTTTCCACAAAATTGGTGGTAATCTTCTTGTCACTTTCCTCTGTTTTCACGCCTTCCGGAATCATCGGCTGGTCGGATACCAGCAGCAAGGCACCCACGGGAATTTCATTAGCAAAAGCCACGGAAAAGAGCGTAGCCGTTTCCATATCAATCGCCATTGCCCGGATTTTGCGCAGATAGTCCTTAAATTCCTCATCGTGTTCCCACACACGGCGGTTAGTGGTATACACCGTTCCTGTCCAATAATCCTGATTATGCTCTCGGATAGTGGTAGAAATGGCCTTTTGCAGGGCAAAAGACGGCAGTGCAGGCACTTCCGCGGGGAAGTAGTCATTGGAAGTACCTTCACCCCTGATGGCTGCTATCGGCAGAATGAAATCACCGAGGTTATTTTTCTTTTTGAGTCCGCCGCATTTCCCTAAAAACAAGGCGGCCTGAGGTTTTATCGCGGACAATAAATCCATCATCGTTGCGGCCAGCGCACTGCCCATCCCGAAATTAATGATGGTGATGCCGTTGGCCGTAGCATTCTGCATAGGACGGTCTTTCCCCTCTACTTCCACACCATTCCATTCGGCAAAAAGTTCTACATATCGGGTAAAATTGGTCAGCAGAATATATTCTCCGAATTCATCGAGATTTTTTCCGGTGTATCTCGGTAACCAGTTTTGTACAATGTCTTCTTTCGTCTTCATAATCCTTCTTATTTTAATGATAAAAAAAGTATTTCCCGCCAGCGGCAGGAAACACGGTATAGTTTGTGGCAAAGGCTATTTATACAAAATATCCTTACGGGATAAATCGAATTGAATAGGCAATACGACCATTTCCTTTTTAGGCACGCCATTTTCGTAGGCAGGCTCCCATTTCGGCATCAGCTTAATCACGCGGAGCGCCTCACTGTCGAGTACCGTCCAGGATGATTTGATAACGCGGATATTACTTAAAGAACCATCTTCATTGACGCTGAACGCGATGAGTGTTTTACCTTCCCATTTCTGTTTCTGCGCTTCATCCGGATAGCGGATATTCTTTTCCAAAAACGACATCAGTTCTTTCTCTCCACCCGGGAATTTAGGCTTCGCAACAGAATCTGCTTTTGCACACAGAGACGGTGCCTGATATATTGACACCAATAACAAACAAATGCATACTATTGTTTTCATAACTGCTGGATTTAATACTCTACCACCTAAAATTACTAAAAATATCCTGACTTACACCTTTTGATAATTCCTACTATGTGGATAACCAGGCTGATCATCATGGGAATACGCCCATCTGCAGGTAGGTCACCCCTATTTTTTCGAGCGCGTCCACATAGGCAGCCGTGCGCAGACTTTGCATTTTTTTATGCCGTTTCAAAATATCGCGGATATTCTCATAAGAGTTTACCATGGTATCCTCCAAACCGGAGCGCACAATATCGAGTTCTCCGGCACCGTGCAGACTGTCGCGTTCGCGTTTGGTAATCTTGCGCCCCGTATTGTGTTCAATCAAATCCACAATTTTATTGTAGGCATTATCCTGATGGCGATAATCCAGTCGTCCAAAACTCACGTGCGACAGGTTTTTCAGCCATTCAAAATAAGATACGGTCACCCCGCCTGCATTCAGATACATATCAGGTATTATCATCACGCCTTTTTTCAACAGAATAGCTTCCGCCTGCGGCGTAATCGGGCCGTTCGCACCTTCACCGATGATTTTAGCCTTAATGCGGTCAGCATTATCTTTGGTAATCTGATTTTCCAGTGCCGCCGGAATCAGGATATCGCAGGCTTCCTCCATCAACAGATTGGACTGCTTGATAAACTTCGCTTTCGGATAATTGCGGATAGTTCGGTTTTCGATCTGGTATTTTTTCAGATCATCGATATCTATGCCTTTCGGATTATAGAGACCACCTTCATATTCCGCGATACCGACTATTACGGCACCGTTTTCTTCCAACACTTTCGCTGCGTGAAAGCCCACGTTACCGAACCCCTGCACGATGACCGTTTTCCCTTCTATGCCCGCTGTCAGACCGATTTTTTTCATATCATCCGCAAAGGAACAGGCATGCCGCAGACCGTAGAAAATACCGCGACCGGTAGCCTCTGTACGACCGTGTACACCGCCCTGCCCTATTGGCTTTCCGGTAACACAAGCGGAGGCATTTAAGTCCTGCTGATTGAACTGTATGTAGGTATCCGCAATCCAGCTCATCTCTCGTTCGCCGGTGCCGTAATCCGGTGCGGGTACATCCTGCGACGGGCCGATGAATCCTTTTTTTATCAACTCAAAAGTGTATCGTCGGGTGATGCGTTCCAGTTCTTCCTGTGTATATTCTTTCGGGTTGATTCTGATGCCGCCTTTGGCGCCGCCAAACGGCACATTCACAACAGCGCATTTGTAAGTCATCAGCGCGGCCAGCGCCATCACTTCATCCTGGTTCACCATATCGCTGTAGCGTATACCGCCTTTTGTTGGCAGGCGATGATGGGAATGCTGTACGCGATAGGCTTCAATAACCTTGATCTGATCTTTGATTTTTACGGGGAAATTAATCTGATAAACGGCATTACACACCTTGATTTGCTCAATCAGTCCTTTAGGCAATTTGGTGAATCCTGCTGCCTGATCTACATACGTCTGTACGTTCTGGAAAAATTTAATTTGTTCGCTCATAACTTATAATTTTTAATAAAAGACAATGAGCGGTGGCGGCATATGTAATTGTTTTTCGCGACCACTACTGATTATCCTGCTCTAGTTTCCGAATGCGCTGTTCGAGATAGAACAGAAACACGAAAAGTCCGACCAAAATCACTGCAAACACAGCAATGACAGCATACAGCTTATTACTTTCCATCAGCTGACTCGCTACATCCGCAGGTTGCGCACTTAACGTTTTAGAAACACTTGCGAAAAGTAGAATTAAAATTGCATTTTTAGTATACATGTGTAGCATTTATTTTTATAATCATTGTTAATAACCCTGTTAGTGCCTAGCTGTTTTTAAGTATTTGCCCTTATTCCAGGTCGAGCTGGTGCTTTTTACGGAATACCTGTTTGATGCGCACCAACAGCGTTGTCATCCAGACAGACAGCAGCACCCAACCGATGACAGCCGGATAAAACACCATACGCAGGTCACTGTCGAGGTCGTAACTATTGAATCCCGGATTACCTCCGTTGCCCGGATGCAGGGAGGAATTGGTAATGCGCGGAATCACGTTAATCAACACCATATACATCACAAAGGCGAAGATGGAATATACCGCACCGTATCTTGCCCGTTTCTCCTCATCTTCGAAAGAACCCCGAAGAATGAAATAAGCCGCATACACCAGCAATGCCGCGGCGGCACCGTTGAGTTTCACTTCCTGAAACACCCACCATGCGCCCCAGGTGACACGCGCCCAGATAGAACCTGTAATGATACCAAGCAATCCGAACACAAAGCCGACAATAGCATACGAATGCGCTTTCACATCGTCCTCCACTTTCTGTCTGTGCAGATAACGGATGCTGTATATCATGGACATCAGCATCAGAAACATCATGGAAAACCACATCGGCACATGGAAGTACAGATTACGGATGGACTGCTCCAGGATATTCAACCCCGGAATAGGGCCTAAGAATCCCATCACCAATGTGTACAACAACAAGAGTATGCTCAATAATTTCCACCAGTACTTTTTCATATTCATTTTGTTTTTTAGGGCATCAGTCCTGCCAAATAAACGGAAACAGGACTACAGCCAGTAATAAGGTTATCACATCCAGGAGCGCGATGGCACCGAGATGCAGGTATATATCTTTTTCCTGAATAGCAAAATCAGACAAGCCGCTCATTTTCACAATCAGCAACAGCAGCGGCAGGATAATGGGAAATCCCAGAATAGCCAGCAGGGCAAAATTCTGTGTGCGGGCAGTAATCGCTGACAACAATGTAAAAAGATTGGAGAAGCCTATACTTCCCAATACTATCGTGAGCAGGAATAATTTTTTATCGGCGATGTTTTCATTAAAGAAAAGTACCATTACGCCATATATCACCAGTGCGAGTACCGTAATCAGCAGCGCATTGTAAATAATCTTGGACAGAATAATTTCCACCGGCGAGGCCATACTACGCAGGTAATAAAACTGCTCATTGGCGTCTTTGATAAATGATTTGGAAGCCGCGTTTACGGTGGTAAAAAGCGCAATAATCCAGAATAAGGCAATCCAGGTTGGAATAGTAATGTTTCCCTGAAAAATGAGATACACCAGAAAGGTAGTGCCGAGCACATAGATAAATATCGTTCCCAGAGCGGTCTTTTGTCGCCATTCCAGCTGCACTTCTTTTCGCACGAGTTGATAAATATGCTGTACCATTCTGAATTTTTACTACTGCATCCGACAAATAACGTGGCCTGTTTTTTGCTGATGACAGTGGATACGCAAAAATACATTATTTTAGCGGAATAACACCTAAAATCCTTTTCGTATGACGTTGCGCACCCAACGATTTCCTGTTATCATCTCTTTGCTGCTGCTGTTGCTTATCAACGCCTGTACGGCATCCAGAAAAAGCGGCAGTTCCACCACCACCACATCCCCTAAGCCAACGACACCTTCGAACACGCCCGGCAAGCCGATGCTTTCGCCCTCCGGCATCAATATCGACGGATTGCTGTGGTATGCAAAAAAGCAACTCGGAACCCCCTATCTGTATGGCTCCGCCGATCCGGCCAAAGGCGGTCTCGACTGTTCCGGTTTTTTGTATTATGTATTTAATCACTTCAAAATAAAAGTGCCGCGCACCTCCAAAGACTACATGAGTTACGGCAAACCCGTATCCAGATCCGAAGCACAGAAAGGCGACGTTATTATCTTCACCGGTTCGGATGCCACCGTAAAAACGGGCGGACACGTAGGGCTGATTCTGGAAAACACGGGAAACGACATCACCTTTATCCACGGCTCATCCTCTAAAAAATATGGCGTGATGATAAACAAACTCAGCGATGCTTATTACAATCAGCGTTTTCTGAAAATCGTGCGTGTCATCCCGTAATTTTCTTATCATTTTTTAGCATTAAGGCAATCCTGAATACTTCTTAATTCAGGCTATATTTCCTATTTTTACGGTTTAGTTAGTCAAGAATCAGCATATGAAGAAAATTTTAGTTGCCAACCGCGGAGAGATAGCGTTGAGAGTGATGCGCACCTGCAGACAAATGGGCATTTCCACTGTCGCCATATATTCTGAAGCCGACAGAAATTCGCCGCATGTGCGTTTTGCGGATGAAGCGGTATGCGTGGGACCGGCAGCATCTAAAGATTCTTATCTGAGGATTGACAAGATTATTCAGGTATGCAAAGACCTTGGCGTGGATGGCATTCATCCGGGCTATGGCTTTCTCAGTGAAAATGCCGCCTTCGCGAAAGCCTGTGAGGAAAACGGCGTGATATTCATTGGCCCGACGGTGGAAGCTATTGAAATCATGGGCAGCAAACTGGCCGCCAAACAGGCCGTTTCCAGATTTGATGTACCGTTGGTGCCCGGCACCGACCAACCGATTACCGATGTGCAGGAAGCCAAAAGGCTGGCCGCGGAAATCGGATTTCCAATTCTGATAAAAGCCTCCGCCGGCGGCGGTGGAAAAGGAATGCGCATCGTGGAAGGCGCGGAAGACTTTGAAGAACAAATGAAACTGGCGGTTTCGGAAGCGACATCCGCTTTCGGAGATGGCAGTGTTTTTATAGAAAAATTTGTGACCTCACCACGTCACATTGAGATACAGATTCTGGGCGATACGCACGGAAACATTGTATATCTGTTCGAACGCGAGTGCTCGATTCAGCGACGCCACCAGAAAGTAGTGGAAGAAGCACCAAGTGCCGTACTGACACCTGCATTGCGCCAGCAAATGGGAGAAGCAGCGGTACAAGTGGCTCGTTCCGTGAACTATGTGGGTGCAGGCACCGTGGAATTTATCGTCAATCACCAGCTGGATTTTTATTTTCTGGAAATGAATACCCGCTTGCAGGTGGAACATCCGGTGACGGAAATGATTACCGGCGTCGATCTTGTAAAAGAACAAATACAGATTGCCCGCGGTGAAAAAATCTCTTTCCGTCAGGAAGACCTGCGTATTCATGGCCATGCGATTGAACTGCGTGTGTATGCGGAAGACCCGCTGAATAACTTCTTACCGGATATCGGCAAACTGGAAGTATACCAACTACCACAGGGCGAAGGTGTGCGCGTGGATGATGGCTTTGATGAAGGTATGGATATTCCGATTTACTACGACCCGATGATTGCCAAACTGATTGCACACGGACACAACCGAGCGGATGCCATTCAGAAGCTGAAAAAGGCGATTGAAGACTACCAGATTAAAGGCGTTAAAACCACCTTGCCTTTCGGTACATTTGTATTGAATCATGCGGCATTTACGACGGGTGATTTCGACACGAAATTTGTAGAAAACTACTTCCATCCGCACGAAGACAGACAGGAAGAGCACCAACTGGCAGCATTGCTGGCAGCGAAGCTCTTTCAGGAAAAAGAACGTGCATTCGGAGTATCTGAGGCGGGAAACCGCGATGTTGTTTCCGGCTGGCGCTCTGCCCGCACATCGGGATAGCAGCAGCATATTGCATTTTTTGGTATCTTTGTTCTACAAAACCAAACTATGGAAGAGAAAATACAGTCCTTTCTCGATTTAAATGTATGGAGAAAGGCGCACCATTTAGTGCTAAACATCTATCAGATGACGCCTACACTTCCGGCACATGAGCAGTTCACCTTAGCTGACCAGTTAAAAAGAACCTCCTCCAGATGTGCCTCTACGATTGCAGAAGGATTTCAAAAAAGACAGAAAGCAGACAAAATCAAACTCTACAATGATGCGCAGGCATCCATACATGAGTTGTATTACCTGTTGTTGCTGACACGCGACCTTCAGTACAGTGACACCACCGAGCTCATGGAAAACACGCATGAAATACAGAAAATGCTGGGTGGACTGGTGCGTTCTGTGGCGGGCATCGTAAAGAACAATCATAACCACAACCATAATCACACGGCTACAGTCAGAGATGACAACCACACACTGGAATCAGAGAATATCTCTTTTTATTAATAACTGATACAGGAGAACACGTACACCCCGACGAAGATAAAATATGCTTCTGTCGGGGCGTATTTATTTCATAACGTCAATAAACAATTTGATAAAGCCCGCGCTGTGGCAGCAAGTCGGATTTTCCGTAATATTGTTACAGGATTTTTTGATTATGAATACCCCATCCAACTTTAGCAAGGAGCAACTTTTAGAAGACCTCAGAAACTGGCAGAAAATCGTAAAGAAATACCAGATTCCGAATACCAAAGAGGCGATTATTCAGATTGCAAACAGTTTTTCGTTTTATGTTGCCTTACTGGCACTTCAGTTTTATCTGTACGATAAATCATTTATTTTCTCGGCACTACTGGCCATACTGAACGGATTTATCCTGTCCCGGATTTTTATTATCCAGCATGATTGTGGCCACAGTTCTTTCACTAAAAGTAAGACTGCCAATGAAATCATCGGCACCGTTTGCAGTATCTGCACACTTATTCCTTACCGCTATTGGGCTCGCAACCATAGTTTTCATCACGCTCACAACGGACAGCTGGAAGTGAGTGACATCGGTGATATCGACTGTATGACGGCGGAAGAATATGCGAACGCCAGCTGGAAGACAAAATTATATTACCGTATCTACCGCAATCCATTTTACCTGTTTACCATCGGCGGTTTTATCTATGTGGTGATTTACAACCGTTTCGCGTTTGTCAATTCCGATTATTTCAAAAAGGTAAAAAAGAGCGTCACCATCAGCAATTTCATGTTCATCGGTGTATATGCCATTGCAGCCTGGGTGCTAGGTCCGGAACGCTTTCTGGTAGTGCAATTCACCAATATTTTCTTCTTTGGAATCTATGCCTTATGGTTCTTCTACATACAGCATCAGTATGAGTATGTTTTCAAAAGCAGCAAGGAAAACTGGAACTATGTGGTAGCAGCCATTAAAGGCAGCACCTACTACAAACTGCCACGCATTTTCCACTGGCTGTCCGGCAATATCGGCTATCACCACATTCATCATTTAAGTTCCTCCATTCCGAATTATAACCTGCGCAAATGCCATCAGGAAAATCCTGTATTTGAGAAATACACAAATACACTCACCTTTTGGCAAAGTCTGAAAACACTGCGTTCCAATCTGTGGGATGAACAGCAGCAAAAGATGATTTCCTTTTCGGAATACAAACGCAACAAGGCGCTGTATTTGAAAGGCACTAAATAACATCCTGCATTACGGATGAATCGTCAGGTAAATAAATGCCATCAGATTCACGAGCAATACGGCACCGTACACTATATTACTTCGTCCGCTGCTCAGTGACAGCATCACGGTAAATACCGACAACCCGAGCAGTATAATAGAGATAATATCCAGTCCGAGGATAATTCTCATTCCATACACGTGACTCACAATAGCCACCACAGGAATCGTCAATCCAATACTTGCCAGCGCGGATCCCAGTGCCAGGTTCAGACTCGTTTGCAGTTTGTTTTTTCTGGCGGCAATAATGGCTGCTGCACCTTCCGGCAAGAGAATGATGGCGGCAATGATAACACCGACCAGTGATTTCGGCAGGTTATAACTAAATATCACACTTTCTATGGTGGGCGACAATGTCTTTGCCAGCAACACTACAATTCCCAGACTCAGCAACAGAAAAACCAGGCTGACTATCATGACTGTATTGCTGATGGTAACCGGGTGTTGATCTGTTTCCTGTCCATCATCATCTGTCAGGAAATACTGCCGGTGACGAACGGTTTGCGCAAACAGAAAACAGGCGTATATCGTCAGGCAGGCAATGGACACAAACACCAATTGCGAGGTAGAATAATAGGGCCCTTCGATGCTTTTGGTAAAAGTCGGAAACACCAGCGTAAATACGACGATGGAAATTAAAGACACCAGCGCGATGGTGACGGAATGTTTGGAAAATCTTTGTTCGTGGTGCTTGAGACCACCAATAAACAGGCACAATCCCACAATCCCATTCAGGATGAGCATGGTGGCGGAATATACGGTATCGCGTGCCAGCGCCTCTGTCTGCTGTCCGCCGGCCATCATCAGCGATACGATGATAGACACTTCAATGATGGTGATGGCCACTGCCAGAATAATGGTTCCGTAAGGCTCTCCCACTCTGTGGGCGATGATTTCAGAATGGTGAACGGCGGACATTACACTGAAAATCAGCAATAC
>JADLAH010000177.1 GCA_020848315.1 Chitinophagales bacterium
CTTCCGTTAGCTATTTTCTTTTTTCTAATTGTGACTTTAATACCTGATATAACTTATTGTTTTACAAGTATAAAGATACAAAATATCAAGCAATTTTGGGTAACAAATGGGTAACAAAATGCAGGAAAACAAGAGAAAAAACAGGTTAAAATAAAAAATAAACAATGTCTAAATTATTGATTATCAATGTTTATTTTCCGATGCTGTCTTTTGTTATCATGTTAGTGTACCCGCCCCGGGTACTACTAATTATCTTCTCCTCTTTTCTCATTTTACACACACTTTCCCAAACTTGACAAATGTCAAATAATACCAAAACATCGGTATATTTTATCATAAAACTTGTGAATGTCATAAAACTTTGTTAATATTGGTTAACAACAACAACGAAGCATTTTTTTTGACGTACCCGATGACTTAAAAGATAGGTCATAAAAACCCCCCTGATAGAAACAAAAAACCCCTGAAACGCTCAGGGGTTATTTTTTTTACCATTTGATTATCAGTAAATTATTCCTCACACGGGTTGTAAATCTTTAATGCGTATCCATCCGCACTCATTCCCAATAGCATCCTGTTCAATTCAGCATTGTAAAAATCAATGCGTGTATTGACATGCAAATTGCATTCATCCGTAGGAGCCACCGGTCTGGTATCTCCGAATGCTACCGGCAACAAACGACTGCAGTCCACCCCTTTTGTGGTGAGGTAGTAACTTATCATGGCTGCCCTTTGCAGGCTGAGTTTCATATTCTGCTCGGGCGTTTTCTCTGTATATACATGCCCTTCTATTCTCAATTTGGTAATATCCGGTCGCTCCATTAAATACTGTGCTACCAGGTCCAACATCGGATCATCGGGATTTTTGACATCATAAGCATGCTGTTCAAACTGTATATCCTCCGGCAATACCAATGCATTATTGAGGATAGAATACTTTGAACCCGCCATCGCCACACCGGACAACAGCAACATAAAGACAGTTAGAATTTGACGAATATGCATATCTACAGCTTTTTACTAGTGTAAATATCCCATATTAATCCCGTTCCCACAAACCTAAAATTGTTAGAATTTAGTGAAAAAACGAAAATCAGTGCGTGCAGCCGCCGTGGTGCACTATTACAAAAGCCTGTTTCAGTATCTGATCATTTGCTATAAAGAACAGGTAGTAAGTTCCTGAATATAAACCTCCTATTGGAATTGCTCCCCGAGAAAAACCTTGCTGCAATGAGGCATCTTCACGATAATGCGATTTACCATCCATACTGACTATCAGAAAAGTACCTTTTAGTTGCTGAGGGGACTCCACTGAATATTCCAGATAACTTTTTCCTTCATCTATCAGATTTTCCACCAATTTCAGGGTCGGATGTGCTGCAGGCTGATAGACCTGTGGCACTCCGTCATTGGTCAGAAATATACGCACGGAATCCACGGGAGACGCGATCACAGATCCATCTGCCATGTATTGCAAGACGCGATAATAATTCCAGCCCGCCATAGCTGCCGTATCTTCGAACTGGTAAGAAGTCGTATCGAACAGATGTCCGGCCGGCTGCGCAGTATAGACCGTATAGAAAACGGACATATCCTGACTGCGCTGCAGTTCGTATCTTTCCACCTGCTGTTCATGCAGACCTTTCCAGTAAGTATATACTGTATCTGTAGACAGATTGATATCAAATGCCATCAGTTGGTCTATCGGGAAGTAGAGGGTATCAATATTCGACAATTTGTACCAGCCATCAGGCAGATTCATCACCACGCGATAATAGGAAGTATCTTTCAACGGATAAAAATCGCTGAGTGAATAATCCTGCACGGATGACAAACGGGAAGAGCTTTGTGACTGATAGGTCTGCAACTGCTGCGTCTGTTTTCCTTTCTGCACCTCATAATCATAGGCAAAAAACTCGGTTGCACTCCAGCTGACACCGATTCTATCTGATAAAACTGAGGCTTTCAAACCATAAACGCTATCCTTCACAAATGGAATGTGTACGGAATCCCAGGGAGAATATTGCACAGCTCCAAGATAGGAAACCGATTTTATGCGATAATACAATACAGAATCATCCGGCTTATTATCGAAAAACCAGTAACAGGAATCCTGCCCTGCCAGCAAGGGAGCACGCTGCCTGCCTAATGATATAAAGCGGGTGGTATCTCCACTGCTGCGTTCTACTTCAAAATACTCGGCAGCCAGCTTATCTTTCAGGCACCACTTCACCTGTATGGTCGGATGCTGGTAATTCAGTTCAAAATTATACAGAGAATCTCCGCTGTAGCGCGTGTCGGAGGAAGGCTTATGCACCCAAATCGGGGAGCTCCAGGCCCAGACCTCCCGGTTGCTCACCAGTTTTTTCTGTTTGACACGCAGGTAATACATACTGGAATCGCGCATGGCGGTATCCAGAATCGCCATGGTATACTGATAAACAGCTCCGCTGAACGTAACTTTTCTCACTACCTCAAATACCGGATGCTGCGGTGTTCCGCTGTATGTTCCTTTCTTAAAATTCCATTTCATTAATTCCACCGACTCCAATGCATCTGTACCATACACTTCCGCCTTGATTAGTGGTAGGGAATCCTTTGGCACCGTGAGTTCATCGCCCATCATCGCATCGCCGATATTAAACTTCAGAATGATTTTCTCGCCGGTAGTCGCATAGGTGTGGCGGCTGTATAAACCGTTAAAAATGCTGCCGCGAGTCAGGGAATCCGTCATCACCGCTGCCAGGCCTATATTGGTTTGAGCCGGCTGTCCGTTGTGACTGTCTGTACTGGCAATAACCCCCAACTTCTCACCTGCCGCCCAGGCATCCTGCGCAAAAGATGGAAATTTAGTAGAACGACCACCAAATTTCTCATATGCAAGATTATGGGATGGATTGTAATA
>JADLAH010000178.1 GCA_020848315.1 Chitinophagales bacterium
AAATTGTTCGTAATTCAGATGGCCGCATTGGTTACAGATATAGGTCGCTTTCATGTTGGAGGATTAAAGGATAATGATACAAAAGTAGTGTATTCCGCGGATATTAGAGCCGCAGCAGAAAATCTATCGTATCGACATGGTCGGCATAGTCCGCCAGTCCTGGACTTTGTGTCTGCCCGAACCGGATCTGGTCGAATTGCCCCTGCTTGTCCGCCACGCATTGGATCTGCTCCCGATGCGCCTGAATATAAGCTTGCACTTCCGCCATGTCGTCGTAGCGCTCCAGGTGCAGGCACGATACCGGCGAGTGCAGTCCCGGCAGTTCCACCATATTCACAAAGTCGATATCCACCAGCGGCGTCTGATTCATCAGATACAGCGTTCGCTGATAGTCCAGGTTGTTGCGGTAGGAATTGTGGCTCATCAAAGGTTCTTTCCAGTCGTTCCACACATCGCGGAACACACGCACATCGTACTCGCGCGGAATAAAAATCTTGGATACATTGCGGCAGCCCAATCCGAAATAATCGAATACATCGTGGCCGAGTTGCTGCAGTTCTTCCGTCGTTTCCGTGTTATCCAGTACGGCCAGCGAGTGGCGGTTGCGGCGGATGATATTCGGATATTTCGAGAAATAATATTCAAAATGGCGGGCGGTATTGTTGCTGCCCGTGGCGATGATGGCATCAAAGCCACCGAGTCTTTCCTGAATGGAAATACGCTCCGTGAAGCGCGGTTCTATCCGGCACAGCTGTTCCAGCAGAAACGGATACAGAAAACGGTCTTTTTCCGATAACTTCAGCTGCAGGCGGTTGCCGCTGATGAGCACGCACAGGATATCGTGAAAGCCGACCAGCGGAATATTGCCGGCAGCCACCAGCGCGATGGTGTTGGATGGTGTGTCTTCCAGTGCATAGCCGGCAGTCCAGTCACGGAGTTTTTCTTCCTGCAAAAATTCTGTCGCGATGTTGCGCAGCGACTGTTGCGTGTTCTCCGGTGTAAACCAGTTATTGTACAGAAAGGTCTTGTACACCGTTTCCTGCAGGGCAGACGGATTTTCCAGAATATAGGCTCCCAGCAGGGAAAAACTTTTTATGCGTTCGGACAGGTTCATAAGCGTTGGGTTGCGGTCAGCAAGATTCAGCCGACAAAATTAATACTATTGTAAAGTAATTCTTTGTCAACTGTCGGCTAAATTTATAATTTTGTGTAAAACTACAACAATATGGCAATCAGAATAACCGATGAATGTATAAATTGTGGCGCATGCGAACCGGAATGCCCGAATAATGCTATTTATGAAGGCGGTATTGAGTGGGCGATGAGCGACGGCACTTCCCTGAAAGGCAGCTACACGCTGATGGATGGCACTTCCGTGGATGCGGAAGCCAAACACCGCCCGGTATCCAATGATGTATATTTCATTGTAACTGATAAATGTACGGAATGTAAAGGTTTCCACGAAGAACCGCAGTGTGCTGCCGTTTGTCCGGTCGACTGCTGTATCGCGGATGAAGACCACGTGGAAACGGAAGAAGAGTTGCTGGCGAAAAAAGCCAAATTACACTTGTAATCCGCTTTTATTCCTGATACAACAGGTATTTCTTTCTCGTTTGTTTAAATGCTTTTAACGCAGGATCCCAACTCTTTCTGATGGCTTTTTCAGAAAGTCCTTGTTCTATTTGCTGCTGCAATAGCTTACCACCCGCCAGTTTGGAGAAAAAGCTGTTGAAGAATTTCGATTTGTCTTTTGTCAGCGCATACGCGTTGAGCAGATATTTCAGCGTGAATTGCTGACGGCGCAGGCTGTCGTCGCTGAGTTGGCTGAGGTCGTAGCCGTAGCACAACTGATTCAGCTGCGGTGGATTTTTTGCGCCTTCCACAGATCTTGGAGTGAATGAATAGGGTAGTCCTTTGTCAAAATCCGGACTGCCATACAATTGAAAGGGCTTGTCGGTCCCGCGGCCAAGGCTCACGTGGTTCGTGCCTTCAAAAAAGCAGATGCTCGGATACAAATACACCGATGTACTGTTGGGCAGATTCGGCGAAGGTTTTATCGGCAATACATACGATGTCTGGTGATTGTAGTTTAAACAAGAGATGACGGTGATATTACATTGTACCTTGTTATTCAGCCACTTTTCCCCGTTTATCATCTGCGCGTACTCACCGATGGTCATGCCGTGTACCACCGGAATGGGATGCATGCCGACAAAGGAACGGAAAGCCGTGTCCAGCACCGGGCCATCCACGTAGTGGCCGTTCGGATTCGGTCGGTCCAGCACTATCAGCGGTTTGTTTTGCTCCGCGCAGGCATCCATCACATAATGTAGCGTAGATATATAGGTGTAAAACCGTGCGCCCACATCCTGAATGTCAAAAATCAGGATATCGAGGTCTTTCAGTTGCGCCGCGCTTGGTTTTTTATTATCGCCGTACAGCGAGATAATCGCCACACCGGTTTTTCCGTCAATGCCGTTCTTTACGTGTTCTCCGGCATCTGCCGTGCCACGGACTCCGTGTTCCGGCGCGAAAACGGCCTTCACCTGCACACCGCGCTGCAACAAAGTGTCCAGCAGGTGTGTTTTTCCCACCACGGATGTCTGATTGATGACCAGTCCGACGCGCTTGCCTTGCAGTGCCGGCAGATACGAATCCATGCGGGCCGCGCCCATAACGATGTCCGCTGCCTGAGCAGTAGCCAGCAGGCACAGCAGTGTAAATACGGAAAGGAGAATCTTACTCATGTGATGGCTTTGTACAAAAATCGTGCTGAACTTTGCGCTATCTTTGGTAATGCAAAAGTAAAGAAATACTTTTGAACTAATATTCCACTTTGAAACCGGCATTTTTCATAGCACAGCGACTGGCAATCGGCGACAGGAAATCGTTTTCCGCATTTATTGTGCGCATCGCGGTACTGGCCATCGCGCTCAGTATGTCGGTGATGATTATCGCGACCTGCATGGTGTCGGGATTTTCCAAGGAAATCAAACAGCGCATTTTCGGATTCTGGGGCGAAATACACATCACCGGGTTCGATAACAACGAGTCTTTTGAAAGCAAGCCCATCCGCGAGGATCAGGTGGCGCTGACGGCATTGCGAAGGGCGAAAGAAGTGCGCAATGTGGCACCGTTTATTTTAAAACCCGGTATTCTCAAGACCAAATCAGATATTGAAGGTATTGTGCTGAAAGGCGTGGATAGCAGCTATGACTGGAAAACCATTGCCACTTATCTGAAAAAAGGCAGGCTGCCGCAGCAAAGTTCCGACAGCGATGCCCACAAGGAAATACTGGTGTCACAGTCGACCGCCAACAAGCTGAAGCTGAAGGTAGACGATGCCGTGCTGGTCTATTTTATCCGCAGTGATCTGGCCGCTCCGATAGGTCGTAAGCTGAAGGTGTGCGGGATTTATCACACCGGACTGGAAGAATATGACAAGCAGTTTGCGCTGGTGGATATCGCGCTGTTGCGGCGACTCAATCAGTGGCAGGAAGGGCAGGTGGCCGGCTATGAAGTGCGCCTGCACGACATGGAGCAGATGGATACATTCAAGGATTCCGTGTATTTCAAATACATCGACCAAAGTGTGAACGCGCAGACCATGAAGGAAATCAACCGCAATATTTTTGAATGGCTGGACTTACAGAAAATCAATGAATACCTGATTCTCGGCTTCATGTTGGTAGTAGCGGTGCTGAACATGATTACCGCGCTGATTATCCTCATCCTCGACCGCACCAATATGATTGGTATGCTCAAAGCGATGGGTGCGAAAGACACGTTCATCCACCGTATTTTTATTTATCATGCGGCCTATATTATCCTGAAAGGACTGGCTTGGGGAAATCTCATCGGACTGGGGGTATGTGCGCTGCAGCACTTCACCGGTTTTATTAAACTCAACGAACAAAACTACTACCTGACGGAAGCGCCTGTGTACTTCAATATCACCGCGATACTGTTGCTGAACGTCGGCACATTGCTGATTTGTACGCTGGTGCTGCTGATTCCTGTCAGATTGGTGAGCCGTATCTCGCCGATGAAAGCTATCCGATTTGACTGATTTTTTCTCTATTATTTGTATCTTGCCGCCATGTTTGAAAAAATCAGGAAGTGGAAATGGGTGCTGGCAGCGGCTTTTTGCGTGATGCTGTGGGCATTTTTACCACGACCATTTATTGAACAGTATTATTCCCGCGGGTTTTTCTTGCTCGTCAGAAAACTCATGGATAATACCTTCGGTTATCTTCCTTTTCCGGCGTATTATCTCTTCTTAGGTTTTCTGGTGCTGATGGTGGTCAACTGGATACTGCATTTTTTTCGGGAAAAACCTCAGCCCTTTAAAGAGCGGATATTTACGATTTTCTCGTTTGCCTGCGCGATGCTCAGCTTCTTTTTTGTGCTGTGGGGATTCAACTACAGCAGGGTGTCCGTAGAAGACCAGTTGTATCTGCACACCAAACCGATGTCGCAGGAAGTATTGCTGGAAGAAATAAAATCCACTTCCGGTCAGTTGTACAATATCCGCACGCAAATCATGGACAGCGCGCATTCCATGCCGCAGATTGTATTTATCAATAATATCGAGGATAATGCCCGCGCAGCGATACAGGAAACGCTTAAAGAATTTAATTTCCCCTACGATGCCAGGGTCAGAGGCCGATTTGTATTTGAGGATATGTTTTTATACTGGAACGTCGGCGGCCAATACATGCCTTTCGTCGGGGAGGCCAATGTGGATGATGGTGTATTCCCATCAAAAAAGCCATTTTATCTGGCGCATGAAATGGCACACAGTTTCGGTTTTACCGCGGAGTCTGATTGTAATTTTCTGGCGTATGTGAGTTGTGTGGAATCCGGCAAGCTACCATTTCAGTACAGCGGCGAACTCAATTATCTGCTGTATCTGCTGGCGGAACTGAAAAGCCGCGATGCCGTTTTGTATGATACTATTACAACTGACCTGCCGGACATCATCAGAGCTGATCTCGAGGAAATCCGTCTTCACCAGGAGAAACATACGTATAAAACCGGTGTGGTCGGTAATGTCGTGAACGAATTATATCTGAGTGCGCTGGGCGTCGAAGACGGCATCAAAAACTACGATAAAATGATATTGCTGGTGTATGAGTGGAAAGCACGCAAGACAGTAAATTAACAGTTTCTGTACCTGTATTTCACCTACTTATGCTGCTTTTTTTCCTACATTTGTTCAATAATTACTATTTATGAAGAATGCCCTTTTGGTGTTTTTGGCAATGATATTGTCTTTTTTTGCGCAGGCAAAAACACCGCACACACACAAAGTTCCGGAGAAAAGAAATTGTTCCTCCATCGTTCCCTCTGATGCCTGGGAACAGGATTTCCAGCAACACGTAGCCGCTTATCTGGCGAATAACACCCCACAGAGTCGCATTAATGCCAACTACACCATTCCGGTGGTCGTACACGTCGTGTATTACAATGCGGAGGAGAATATCTCTCAGGCACAGGTGAATTCACAGATAGAAATTCTGAATAAAGACTTCGCAGGTATCGGTCTGAACGTAGGGAATGTGCCGAATGCTTTCTCCACGCTGGTATCCAATACCAATATTCAGTTTTGTCTGGCACAGAAAAAACCGGACGGCACGAATATGACAGAACCCGGCATAGACAGGGTGAGTGCGGTTTCCAAAGGATTTAAAAATCCGGGTACCGGCTATCTGGATACTTATATTGATGGTACAATAAAACCGGCTACCATCTGGGATCCGACCAAATACCTGAACATCTGGGTATTGAAGATTAAGGAAAATACATTGGGTTATGCCACCTTCCCGGCGATGTCGACACTCAATGACATATCGGCTGATCTTGTTGGTGATGCTGAGACGGATGGTGTTGTCATCGGACATTACTATTTCGGTAGTACCGGTACTGCAGAATATCCGTATGATAAAGGTCGAACCACCACCCATGAAATCGGACACTGGCTGGGATTGCGCCACATCTGGGGCGATAATGGTCGATGTAATGGAGATGATTTTTGTAATGATACCCCAAAACAGCAGGGAGGGACATCTTCGCCTCCCGGAGCCAATTATGGATGCCCTACTTTCCCACTTTATGCAAATATGTGTAATGGCAATCCCAACGGCGATATGTTTATGAACTTCATGGACTATGCGGATGATGAATGTATGTTTATGTTCACACCGGATCAGCGCACACGCATGCAGACTGCGATGGCCAACGGTACCTACCGTGCGCCACTCGCCAACTCCAATGTGTGTTCCATTACACCGCAGGCGCCGGTAGCCAACTTCACGGCCACACCTACGACTATCTGTCCGGGTGGCAGCGTGAAATTTACAGACTTGTCTGCCAATTCACCTACCACCTGGCAGTGGACCTTTCAGGGCGGTACACCGGCATCTTCCACGCAACAGTCACCGACAGTGACCTACGCGAGTGCCGGTACATATACCGTTACACTGAAGGCTACCAATGCATTAGGTAATAATACCAAGACAGTTACTTCCTATGTCACGGTAGCCACACCAACGGGTGCGGCACTGCCTTTCCTGGAAGGGTTTCAGAATGCGACTTTCCCGCCGACGAACTGGAGCCTGGTGTCCAATTCGGGCTTCAACTGGCAGCGACATACCGGACAAGGCGGCTTCGGTGCTTCCAATGCCTGTATGAAATTCAACAATACCGATAATGACGGCGACAATAAAAAAGACGATATCATCACGCCGGTGCTGAATTTATCCGGCGCGAATACACCGAGAATTAAATTTGATGTGGCGCACGCGCCATACAACGACGGCGTCACATTTGATACACTCGAGGTGCTGATTCAGGATGCCTGCGCATCTACGCCGGTCAGTATCTATAAAAAAGGCGGCACACAGCTGGCAACCGCGCCGGCTATGGCTGCGGAATTTTATCCAACTGCCAGTCAGTGGAGAAAGGATTCCGTACTCGTGCCGTCAGGGTTCCTGAACAAGCAAGTGAAGTTTATCTTCCGCAATTACGGTCGCTACGGACATACGATTTATGTCGATAATATCAATGTCTACGGACTGTCCACATCAGCACCTACCGCCACCGCATCCTTCACGCTGAGCGATACTGTCGTTTGTGCAGGCAGCAGCCTCACCTTTGCCAATACATCCACCGCATCTTCGGGTAGCCCGGATTCCGTGCGCTGGACCATACAAGGCGGAACGCCGGCTACGTCCACATCCACTACTACTGTTGCTCCGGTGTTTAACACAACAGGCAATTTTACCATCAGCCTGGTGGCCTATAAATCGGGCAATGCCAGTACCGTATTCTCCAGAGCCATCCGCGTAAAATCCAAACCAACGGTGACCGTCAATTCACCGACGATTTGCTCCGGAAACACTACAACACTGAATGCCGGTGGTGCAACTACCTACACGTGGTCGCCGAA
>JADLAH010000179.1 GCA_020848315.1 Chitinophagales bacterium
GCAAACGGCAATTCAAAGGTGCCGGGCACGTAGGATACAAGGATATCCTTGTCCGCCACGCCGTGTTGCAATAAAGTTTCGATACAACCTTTGAGCAATTCAAAGGTGATGTGTTTGTTCCATTCTGCTACTACAATTCCGAACGATTTACCATTGCCATTCGGCACTTTCTCGGTATCGTAGCTGGACAGGTTTTGCAATGCAGATGCCATAATCAGTATATTACAGTGCTTCCGCTTCCAGTTTGGCAATATACATTTCTGCCGCTAAGCCTTCCTGAGAATTCGGATATGCGTTGTTGATTTTTTTGTACAATTCCAATGCTTCTTTTTTCTTGCCGCTTTGCTCCAGTGCCAGCGCAGCGCGATACAGATAAGTCGGCGTCGTCAGTTCATTGTCGGTCGCTTCGCCGGCTTTGATATAATTGTCAATCGCCTTATCCATTTGCTTTTGTTCCGCGTAAGCGTCACCGATACAGCCGAATTTGCGGGCGGTGAGGACACCGTCTTCCGTGGAGAATTCTTCCAGGTGCTTGATGGCGGCGGCAAAGTTGCCCATTTTCAGCTGACATACACCGGCACCGAAATGCGCGCGGTTACCGGCAGCCGTATTGCCGTATTGTTTGGCAATCGCCTCAAAGCCGAGGTGCTTACCATCGCCGTTTAGTGCAGCTGACAGTGAGTCCATTTCAAAATAGCGCTGAGCATATACAATCGCGTCTTTGGCTTTTTCCTCTTTCGGGCCTTTCACCAGGTTGTTGTAACCCCACCAGCCGCCGGCAGCGATAGCTATCGCCGCAACGCCACCTAAAATGACATTCTTGTATTTTTCAAAAACGTATTCCGCGTTATTGTAGACTTCGTGGATTTTCTCATTTCCTTCATCCAAAATATCGTGTTGTTTGCCGGAAGTTGGTTTCTTTGCCATATCTGAAATTTAAAACTAGAGGGCAAAGGTACGATTTTATCATTAATTTGGAAATTTTTTTATCCGATTTCACCCTCCGTTTCCGTATTCCACAATTTTGGTGGTATCTTTGAACAATGTCAGCCATTTCGCTCGCCATACGTTCCATTCAGCTTACCAATTACAAGAATTACGATTTCCGGCAGTTCGACTTGTCGGAAAAGATAAATCTGATAGTGGGCAATAATGGACTGGGAAAAACGAACCTGCTGGATGCCCTGTATTATAGCTGTATGACCAAGAGCAACCTGACATCGGCAGATGCGATGGTGATCCGGTTCGGTGAGGATTTTTTCCGTATTGCGGCCAATATCTGTAAGGATGAGGTAGAACATTTTGTGGAGGTGAAGTATCGCCGGCAGGAGAAGAAAGAAATTCTGCTTGACAGGCTGAAGATGGAACGGCAGGCAGATTTCATCGGTCGCTTTCCCTGTGTGATGATTACGCCCGACGACCACCAGCTCATCAGTGGCAGCAGCGAACAGCGCCGGCGTTTCATGGATGTCACTATTTCCCAGTTTTCGCAGGAGTATCTCTCGCAGCTGATGTTATATAATAAGGTTCTGCAGCAGCGCAACGCTTTGCTGAAATCCTTTTACGAACAGCGCCGCTTCGACCGTTCTCTGCTGGATGTTTATACCGAAAAGCTGGTGAATGCGGGACGTATTATCAGTCGCTACAGGATGGATTTGGTGCATCAGCTCGTGCCGGTTTTTCATCAGGTGTACCGTCAGATATTTGAAGGAAATGAGGGGGTGGAAATAACCTATGATTCGGATGTGCAGCAGGCGGACTATGCCGCAGTGATGGCCGCGGCGGAGCAGCAGGATACGCAGGCACAGCGCACTACACGCGGCATCCATACGGACGACCTGCAACTGGAACTGAACGGCATGCCTTTGCGGAAAATCGGATCTCAGGGGCAGCAGAAGACTTTTCTGTTGTCATTGAAACTGGCACAGTACGAATTGTTAAAAGCCAATAAAGGTTGTAAGCCTTTGTTGTTACTCGACGATATTTTTGATAAATTAGACCCGCAAAGAATAGCGGCTATATTCCGCCTGGTAAGCAGCGACGCGTACGGACAGGTTTGTATCACGGATACCAAGGAGCGGGAGATAGGTGTGCTGTTGCAGGAAAATAATATTCAGTCATTTAAATTTATTCCACTTGGCCAAGTATAGAAACAGCAGATTTGTAAGCCTGAAAGATGTGCTGGACGACATGATACGTGACATGCGTATCGATGGCAAAATGGAGGAAATGAATGTCCGCAAATACTGGTATGAACTGATGGGGGCTTACATCACCAATCATACTTCCCGCATTTATTACCGCGATGGTAAGTTGTTTGTAACGATGGATTCTTCCGCACTGAAGCAGGAATTGTTTATGGCGCGCGAGAAAATCCGTGCCGACCTGAATAAGCGCATGGAAAAGGAAGTCATCAAAGAATTAATCCTTCGCTGACAGACTAGTTCAGATTGCTGAAGTCGACCGGTACTACTCTCGAAATTCCCTGTTTTACCATGGTAACACCGTAAATGGCATCTACGCTCGCCATGGTAGATTTATTGTGTGTTACAATGATGAACTGTGAATTCGCGGAGAATTTGCGGATGGCGTCGTTGAACTTGCGGATGTTGGTATCATCGAGCGGCGCGTCCACCTCATCGAGGATACAGAACGGCGCCGGCTTGTAGAGATACAAACCGAACAACAGCGACAGCGCCGTCAGCGTTTTCTCACCACCCGACAGCTGATTGATGCTTTGCGGGCGTTTCCCTTTTGGTTTCGCGATGATATCGATTTCAGATTCCAGCGGATCATCCGGATTTACCAGTACGAGGTCGCAGTTGTCGTCCTGTGTGAACATACTGCGGAATACATTGATGAAGTTTTCCCGCACGGCGTGGAAGGTCTCTAAGAACTGACCTTTTGCCGTGTTTTCAATTTCCTGCATGGTTTCCATGAGGTTTGCCTTAGCATCAATCAAATCCTGTTTCTGCGCTGTGATGAAATCAAAACGCTCTTTCATTTCATTGTAAGCTTCTTCCGCCATCGGGTTCACTTCGCCGAAGTTGTCGATGCGACGTTTTACTTTGTCGAGTCGGTCCTGCAACTCTTCGCGTCCGGTTTCCGGCAATTCCGGTTGTGCGGCAAATGCCTCTGCATCAATATGGAATTCGATGGATAAGCGCTCCTTCAGTACGTTCAGTTTCAGCTTCAGTTCGCTCAGCATTTCTTTCTTATCCATGATTTGCTGTTCGATAGACTGCTTCAGTTTATTTTTATCGCGGATGCTGTCTTCGATAGCGGTAATACCTTCTTTTACTTTGTAATAGTCGGATTCCTGATCGGAGAGTGTCTGCATGTGCGCTTCTTTTTCCTTGTATGCCAGTGAAAGCGCCTCTTCCAGTTCGAGGATATTATCTGTCAGTTGGTCAATCTGTATCTGCGCATCTTCGATGTCAGTAGTCGCCTGTTCGAGCCGGCGTTTGTTTTCTTCTAATTGCTGTTCTTTGTAGGCCAGTGTCTGCTGATTGGATTTCAGTTTGTTTTCCTGTTGGATAAACTGAATGTTCGCCTGGTTGAAAGTCTGCGACAACTGATTGTATTGTTCATTGGCGCGGCGGAAATCATTTTCCAGATTATCCAGTGCTGATTTGTGCTGCTGTGTAGTGCGTACCGCCTCTGCTAAAACTTGTTTCAGCGGATCCATTTCCAACTGCAATTGTTCCATCTGAATACGGAGTGCCTGTTCCTGAGAACTGATTTTTCCGATGGAATTTTCCTCGCTTTCAATCTTGGATTTTTTGGCGACCAGTTCTTTCTCAAACTGTTGCAATTGATTGCTTTCGCGCTCGATGACATTTCGGAAGGAATTGACCTTCAGGTGTTGCAGTTCGTTGTAGTTGTCCTGCGTTACCTTTTTCAGGTTCATCACTTCAGTCTCCAGTTCCTTGATTTCCTTTTCCAGAATTTCCAGGTTTTTCAGACGTCCCAGTCGTTTTCCTTCAAACAATCCCACGGCGCCACCGCTGATTTGCTTGTCGGATTTCAGTAAATGTCCGGTGTGAGAAATGACAAAAACATCTTTTTTGTTGTCGAGTTGCTGAAACAACTGATTCACGTCGGTGCCTTCCTGTGCGATATAGATGCCGTTCAGCAAATAGCGCAATACCGGTTGGTATTTTTCGTCAATCTGCACGACATCGATGGCAGGCTTTGCATTGCTGAGTGCCGGCTGTGCAGTATTGGTAGCTAGATTTTTAAAATAATCCAGAATCAGGAAACTGGCTTTGCCCACCGCGCTCTGCGAGAGAATGTCGATGGCGTTGAGTGCCTCATTTTCCGTGTCTACCACAAAGTTGTTGAGGTAAGGTTGCAGCACACTTTCGATGGCGACGCGGTATTTTTCTTCCGAATAAATGATATCCGACAGCAGCGGCGTGTCTTTCAGCCAGTTGACATTTTTCTTTAAAAACTTGATAGACTCCGGAAATCCTTCCAGATTATCTATCATATTTTTGGTTAGTTTGAATTCGTTGTTTTTGGCGTCGAGGATACGGTTTTTGTTGGTCAGTTCCTGACGCAGTTGTTCCGTTTTTTCTTCGAGCAGGCTGATTTTTTCGAGGTTGTCCTCTTCCTTTCTGCGAAGGTCTTCCACCAGCATTTTCTGCTTTTCAATCTTGCTTTCCGTTTGTTCGATATCTGCACGCAGCGTATCGAGCGTCTTCATGCGCTCTTCATTCTCAAACATCGATTGTTGCGCGCTGCGCTGCAATGCCTCGTATTGCGAGTCTTTTACGGCAATCAGTTTTTCCGTTTCGGCTATCTTGTTATTGCTGAGTGCATAGGTATTGCGGGCCTCCTCGAGGTTGTTGCGGAATTCCAGATTGGTGTTGCGCTGCGTTTCCAGATCTGCTTTCGCTGCTTCAAAAGTGACGCGTACCACCTCCAGTTTCTGCTCATCGTCCTGGTTATAGGTTTTTAGTTGCTCAATTTCTCTGCGCAGGTTTTCCATGATGGAGGTCGCCTGTGAAATCTGGTGGTTGAGCTGATAGATTTTATCTTTGAGAAAAGCGGATTTTTGTTCGTCAATTTTTTTCTGACTTTCCTTTTCCTGCAATTCCGCGAGAAACTGATTCAGTTGTTTCTGCTGGTCGGAGAGGGAACGTTCTTTGTCAAGTACCGCCAGTTTTTCCTTTTCCAGCGTGGCTTCGTGACTTTCCATCTGTGTGTTGATTTCTAGTCGCTGATCTTCGAGTCCTTCAATTTCCTTGTTGGATAAAGTGAAACTTTCCTGAATCCCGTGCAGTTCGTATTTGGATAAGTCGATGCTGATGACTTTGTATTCTTCCTTGTAACTTTTGTAC
>JADLAH010000180.1 GCA_020848315.1 Chitinophagales bacterium
AATGGGTCCCGGGAAATCCGAACGCTCCCACACCGCAGATGAATTCATTTACCTGAAGGAACTGGAAGACGGCCTGCATATCTACCGGAAATTACTGGAGCAGGTGATGTAGTTGACTGGGATAATACACACTATTCATCGCAACACGCGGATGGATAGCTTAGGCCATTTCATCAACGGAATACGCATGCCGGATAAATAATAATAGTTATCTTTGCAGCAGCAATTTATGTAAATCATGTTACCAATGATGACATACCAACTTGATGAACTGCCCACAACGCATGGTGTGTGCAATAAACATCAATTCCATATAATTCCATTTTCGGAAGTGGAAGTTGTATGCAATGCATCGAACGCGACAAGCATCAATACGCCGGGCAAAATCCTCTGAGTAGTGGTTGCAATGTATCTGTTGTAACCACATTAAATAAAAATCCGCATTTACTTTACCTATCCGCATGTTTTCAAATCTGTTTGAAACCGTGCACATTTTTATTTCATTCTTATCTGCCATCATATTGCCGCAATGCTGCCGGCAATCAATCGAACGCAGACCATATTAATCAAAAAACATTGCTATGTTGACTTATGTAAATAAAAAAGGAATTGATGAACTATACGAAACATCCATCGTTCAACAAACCTCGTTTTGGTCTATTGTGAAACGCAAAGTAGGCCGGGATTCCATCGCTTTGAATTTTAAAACCCGGAAAAGCAACCTGTATCACGAGATTACTTCGGATATTGAAGTGCATTCTGATATCCTCGTCATTATTCAGAAAATCAATCAGACAGACAGCATCGCTTATGTCCCTTACGGGCCGGAACTGGAACCCGACAATGAATTTCAGGGTGTTTTTCTGGAAGAACTATCGGAATGTATTCGTTCTTTTCTTCCATCGGATTGCTTCATGATCCGATACGATTTGTGCTGGGAAGTTTTCTGGACCGGTGATGAGACCTACTTTGACCAGGAGGGAAACCTGATAGAAGCTCCTTCTTTAAAAACACAGGAAATGCGATTGAACTTCAACACCATACAGTGGAATCTAAAAAAAGCGCAGACAAATATCTTACCTACCAACACCTTGTATATCAATTTGGAGGCCGATATTGAAAATATCATGGAACGTATGCGCCCCAAAACAAGATACAATATCAAACTGTCTCAGAAAAAAGGGGTACAAATAAGATTGGCGGACATAAACGACATCCATATCTGGTATAGTTTGTATGCAGAAACAGCCAGCCGGAACAATATCCACCTGAACGATATAAAATATTTTGAGGCTATTCTGACAACAAATGCAGATTCCACCAAATCGCCTGCAGAAGTTTTTTATTTGATTGCAGAGGTGGACAAACAACCGCTGGCAGCAATGTTCCTGATTATTTCAGGCAACAGAGGTTCCTATTTGTATGGCGCATCTTCAAGTCAGAACAGAAATTTCATGGCCACCTACGCCTTGCAATGGGAAGCTATTAAAATATCAAAAGAAAAAGGCTGCAAAGAATATGACATGTTCGGCATTTCCCCAAAAAATGACGTGACACATCCGTTGTATGGTTTGTATAAATTCAAAACAGGATTCGGCGGTGAAATTTATCACCATTTGGGTTGCTGGGATTATCCGTTTGATGAAGAGAAATACCTTTTATTCAAAGCGCAGGAATTTAAAAACCAGGGATTTCATATCAGCTAAAGACGGATATGCTACTTCATCTTATCCATCTTTCTTAAATCCTTCACCACGCTGTGCACCATATTCTCCGCGCAGAAATTGCCGAATGTGAGGTATTTGTTGAGGTAATTTTCTTTCATGCCCATCAGCGCGAAAATCTGTCGGGCGTTGTGTCCCTGCCGGTAGTATTTTTCCACCTGTCCCGCGAAGTCTTCGAAGAATTGGAGCTTGTTCCGGAGTCGCTGTTTTCCTCCGACGGTCTTCGGATTATGCGCGCAGAATAAGACATCGAAGTCCAGCGCCACCAGCTTTTTCAGCGATTCTATCTGCGTCAGCAGGCTTTCGAAATTCGCGAAATATTTGATTTTATCCGCCACATACAAATCGCCGGAAAAGAGCCAACCTCTCTCCTTTTCATAGTAACAGTAATGGTCGGTGCAATGCCCGGGCGTATAAATCGGTTGCAGCCGGTGATGCGCGGTTTCCACGATATCCGTTTCCAGCAATGGCTTCAGATGCGCACTCATCACACCACCGCTGATAAACTGCGCCAGCGGCGATACCTTATAGCCGCGTTTCAGGATGCGCACCGTTTCGGGATGCGCGTACGCGTCCACATTCAACACATCCATCAGCAGGGAAACATTGCCGCTGTGGTCTTCATGGTGATGCGTCAGAATAATCTTGTTGAGCTTATGCTGTTCCGCCACCAGCAGGATATTTTCCTGATTGTGACTTTGCGCGGTATCTATCAGCAGATCGTCTACCACATAGGCATACACGGTCTGCACATTGCTGCCCAGCCGGTACACACTGAAGCGATAGTAGTGCACTCCATCAAACTCGTAATTAAATCTCCTGACCGCCATGCTGCGAAAGTACGTTTAGTGAAACTAAAATTACTTTACCTAAGTCAACTAAAACATGGCAATATATTTCTATATTGTTAAATAAACCTGACCACATGAAAAAATACTTACTGCCGGGTGCGCTATTACTCGCGCTGATTATAGGCACTACCGTATTCATTACCAAATCAATGATGCAGCTGCAGATTGACAAAGCCGTACAAATACATATTAAAGACCGTGTGCCGCTCGAAGCGCAGATTGACAGTTCTATTCTCATCTCACTGATGAACGACCTGCAGACAAAAATCCGGGTCAACGATGAATTGCAGATCAGACTGAATGAGACCTTTGATGTGCCGCTGAAGATGAACCTGACAGTGCCTTTAAATACGGAGGTTTTCATGGATCAGGTACTGGATCTGAATTTTGATTTACCGGTGGATATCAACCTCGACCAGACAGAAATGCCGTTGAAAGATCTGGTGATTCCGTTCAATCAGAAGCTGATGATCCGCGACTCGCTGGATGTGGATTTTTCCATTCCGCTCGACACCAAAATCCGCACCAACTTCAAACGCTTTTTCAATATCTCGCTGCCGGTAAAAGCGACTATTCCGGTGAAAGTAAAAATACCGATTGCCCAGGCTTTGCAGGTCGAAGACACACTGTTGCTCAGCATGCAGGATTACAATATTCCGTTGCGCACCATTATTCCGGTGAGCGCGAAAGTACCGATTAAACAGATGGTGCGCATTCAGGGCGAACTGACGGTGCCTGTGAATCAGATGGTGACGATTCCATTATCCAAAACCATCAGCACGCCGGTATTGCAACCGTTTACCGCCAGTGTGACAACCACCAACGACCTGCAAACGAGCTTCAAATCCGCGCTGAAAGCCAATGCCACCTTCAGCGAACCACTGCGGGTAGTGCAGATGGATTCCCTCCGCATTGAACCGGATAAGATAAAAATCAGCTGGAAGAAATGAAGAATGGATAATGAATAATTGAAAATGGATAATGGAAAATTGAAAATGAATAATTAGTCCACGGTCGATAGTCCACGGTCCGCCGTTTCTGCGAGGCCACCAAAAAAGTGCGTCATTGCGAGCGCAGCGTGGCAATCTGTTGAATTGATGGAGAATGGAAAATTGAAAATGGATAATTCGCTCATTATTCCTGCGACTTAGCATTACACCTAACCAATTAACCATCAACACCATTCACAAACCAATAAATTAACCTTTTAATAATTATTTTTAAAAATAATAATATCTACTATTCACTTTTTGTAGAAAATGCTTTATTTGAAATAAAGAAAAACGCTACAGCGTAGCGCATATCTA
>JADLAH010000181.1 GCA_020848315.1 Chitinophagales bacterium
CTACCGAATAAACGAAGTGCAAATACCTGATCCCAGTTCAGACGAACACCATTCGGGAATGGGTTGTAAGCTTCTGTGTTAACAAGCATCTGACGCATGCTAGGGAAATATGTCCAGAACAATGGCACCTCACCACGGAAATCACCGGTAGTAGGGTCATAGTTATCGTACAAAGGACAAATACCCATGATACGCACCTGCATAGTAGAAGTTTGTTTATTGAAGAACCATACTTCTTTGATACGCAGTTTATTCACATTATTCCAGTTAACTTCTTTGGTGATTACCTGCAGTTCCTGTACACCTGTAACAGGGTCAGTAACATAAATGGAGTCTGTACCACCACCGGCAACGTTCAAAGCGTCTTTTGGATCAATCGGTGCAGCGAATACATCATCCGCACCACTGTACACCTGCACTTTTCCATCCTGAATAGCATCAATCATGATATTGATGAACGGAGCTTGTGGCCATTTGAAATGCAGATTCAGTTTTTCTCTCAGATCCACCACACGCCATACTGTTTTCCACCAGAAAACATCTGCCTCGCGGATAGGCTCATAGCCCATTGCCTGGCGTTTTCCTGTGATTTCCTGCACCCAAGGTAACTTCTGTACTTCTGTTTTTGTATTTGCATTTGTCAAAGAGGTAGTGGCAGCTGCCGCAGGCAAAGCATTCGGATCCTCACTAGCCGGATCTTGAGCTAATACAGTAGCTGACATTCCGAAAACAAGCAGAAGTGAGCAGATTAGTTTATTCATTTGCACTTTCATGTTATAATAATAATAGTATTAATCGATTTTGAAGGCTACACCCGGAATTTTACGGGATAAACCGTCCGGACCTTTCACTTTAATTTCTTCCAGATAGAAAATATCACCTGGTTTAGCTTTTGCGATAAATGCTTGCATGGCAGGGCTGAAATAAGGTCCAGATGCGGATGCAATACCCGGATCTTGTAACTTAGGCTGATAGAACATATTGAAGCTCAATACTTCAAATTTCGCATCGAAGTCGAAGTTTTCCAGATCCGCTACAACCCCTTTCTGTGCTTTCCATACGCCCGCGTTGATTCTACCACCCGGCATACCGGATACTTTAGCAATCGGGTTAGGAATGAGTTTCACACGGAATGGGAATTTACCATAGCTTTTACCATTAGCACTTACGTTTACGTTAGTAGTACCCTGTGTTGTTACACGTACCGTATAATTACCACCGCTACCGTTGATAGAACCGTTATCCATCGTCACGTTCAACTTGCTTGCAGATACACCTGCTGCAGAGATTTGTACCGGATTGTCAACACCAATATAGAATACATTCATTTTGGTTGGAGACACGGTAGCAAAAGGAGCCGCTACAGTATATTTGAAAGGAGGTAAAGGATATGGTGTGATAGCACCGGTGTTCGGGTTACGCAGGTTGATAGTACCTTTCAGTTCGTATTCACCGATACCAGGAGACGCTGTATATTTACCTACACCGTTTTCATCCGGACGCAATGTCTGACCATTCACGTTGATAGATACATTTTCGTTTTTAGAACTGGTAGCTGCCAGGAATACGTTTGCCTCGAATTTCTCACCTTGTAAGATATAAGAAGTAGGCGCTGTGATTTGAGCAGAGAATGCGTCAAACACGATTTCCTTTGGTGTCAATTCTTTCGCGTCACCGATTTTTTGGTAGAAATAAGATACCAACTGACCTTCTGTGCCTTTCACGTCGGCTAATAATTTAGTCAACATGGTCATAGAAGCGATGGGAGGCATTTGATAGAAGTTTTCAGAAGCCCAGTCACCACCTTTCTTTTGCGGTTCAGTGTTCAAAGGCAGACGGCTGGTCATCATTTTAAGATCAGCAGTATCTACCAGTTTGAGTGCTTCTGCTTTAAAAGCATCAATTTTTGCTTTCAGCTCATAGCCTTTTTTATTTTTTTGCTCACCGATGAAGAAGCGCGTAGAAGCATCCAGATCGTCCTGGCGTTTCATGATAGCACCTTCTTCGCCCGGACCACCAGCTTCATTGATTAAATCCTGTTGTACGCCTGCAATATATGATTGCAAATCTTTGGACATACCAATTAACTTTGTAGCGCGTCCTTCGTACTCAGTGATTTTCTCGTTAGCAGGTTCTTTCGCTTTTTTAACAGCAAAAGCAGCATAACTTGTTTCGGTATTGATATCTAATAATTTATTAGAACTGACAATACTGTCGTTAATAATTTTGAATGCATTCAGGATTTCAGATGATACGTTTAATGCCAAGAGTGCTGTTAACACCAAGTACATCAAGTTAATCATCTGCTGCCTGTTTTCCTTAGGAATAGACATATACTTACAATTTTTCTGCGGTTAACAATTGATTACAGTGTGTGAAGTTGGATTAAGATCTCATTGCAGAAAGCATGTTTCCGTAAATGCCGTTCAGTTTTTCCAGGTTAGAAGCTAAGCCACCCATTTGAGTTTTGAATTTCTCAGCATCTGCCAGAGAACCTTCCAGGCTAGTCATAGCAGTACTCAGATTACCGATGAATTTGTTCATGGTTTTCATGTGAGTAGTAGTATCCTGTAATTCCATTTCATATACTGCGTTCAATGCAGACAGATTTTTTGTAGCGTGTTGTACTTGTTCGTGGTATTGAGCTGCATCACCGGAAGCAGCAGCCAATTTGCTCATTCCTTCAGCAGCGGAAGAGAAAGATTCTTTCACACCGTTCAGGGAAGAAGCCGCAGATTTAGCAGCACCTGCAAACTCATTAGAAGCTACAGTAGCATCTGCCAAATTGCCTAACTTACCTACGTTATCAGCAAAATGTTTCAGGTTATCGCCAAATCTGGTCACCAGGTTTTGGTCAACTTTAGCCGCTTCGAGCATTTTATCCATTTCAGCAGAAAGTGATTTTTTTCCTGCACCTGCAGCAACAGCCGGAGCACCAGCAGTAGAGGCATTTGGATCATACTGATCCAGACCCGGATAGTATTTTTCCCAATAGTAATCCGGCTCCGGTGGAATAACCCCGGAAATGAAGAAGATAACAGCCTCTGTCAAAAGACCTGCTGTCAATGCGTAACTTGCCCATGAAAAGTGTAAGATTTTAGCCCATGCACCGATGATTACAACCGCTGCACCTACACCAAAGAGCATATTTTTTGCCGTCTTGAAGGATTTGGTTTTGTAAAATGGAATTGAAGTTGCCATAAACTCTGATTTTTTGTTGGTTAGTTATTGTTGTTATTAATGTGTAAACGTAATAAGAAGAAAAATATTTGATTAATTTCCGAAATCGTTCATTGAACGCCCCATGAACGGCAATAAGCATCTGAAACCAATATAGGATTTGGTAGAATCCTGATATTCGTAAGATTTCGTTCCGCACTGCAGGAAGTAAGCGATATCTTTCCATGAACCGCCTCTGATTACCTTGCGTTTCAATACGGAAGCATCGTCTTCTTTTGCATCATATCGGAAGTCAGGCTGTTTGTCGTGAACGAATGCTACCGCGTCATCTTCATACGCTGTAGAGGTCCACTCCGCTACGTTACCTGCCATATTGTACAGACCATAATCATTTGGCCAGTAAGATTTTGCATTTACAGTATAGAAACCGCCATCTTCCGGATAGTTACCTCTGCCCGGTTTGAAGTTAGCCAGCAAACATCCTTTTGTATTACGGATGTAAGGACCACCCCAAGGATATGGGGACAAGTTTCTGCCACCACGTGCAGCATATTCCCACTCGTATTCTGTCGGGAGACGGAACTGATCGATAGGTGCTTCATTTTGTTGTGTTCTGTAGTCATTCCACATTTGTGTTCTCCAGGCGCAGAATGCATTACACTGATCCCATGTTACACCTACTACAGGATAGTCATCGTAAGCTGGGTGAGTGAAATATGCTCGTGTCATCGGCTCGTTATAAGAGTAAGCGAAATCTCTGATCCACACCATTTCATCAGGATAGATAGAAATTTTCTTTTTCTCCATGAAAGAGCTTCTTGGCTTGTCTTTATTTTCGCGCTGAGCAGCTTCTTTCCATTTGAACCAGGTATACTCGTACATTAATTTACGAGGATCCAGGTCTTTTTTACCATTGATTCTGTCAGCCTCTGTGTAGAACATAGGATCTAACTGTGCACCTTCTTCTGTCAGGCTGCCACCGGTATTCCAGTTCATATCAATAGGCATATCCCAATTGATAGCTTGTTTACCATTTTCACCTTCCTGCAGGTGATCTCCTCCCAACAATTGATGCGCGATAGAGTCGCGGACGTACTCTACAAACTGACGGTACTCATTATTAGTGATTTCTGTTTCGTCCATATAAAATCCTACGATGGAAATTTGTTTCATCTTGGTATTGAACGCATAGTTGACATCCTGGTCGGAAGGTCCTGCATGAAACACACCGGATGGCACGTATACCATACCGTAAGGAAGCAGGTTGTTGTCCCACTTCTGACGATCTTGTGAACCGATTAATTGTCCATCGGTACCACTGCCTTTACAGCTGACTAATAGCACAGCCACAATAGCAATTAAGGAAATTCTAAACTTATTCATCTTAGTTGTTTACGTTTTTTACCTTTGTAAAGATGTAAAAATATGCAAAAATAAATTAGCTTGTATGCCTCCGTATTATTTTTTGGCTATTTTTTCCATTTTTTCACAAAAACCTCGGGTTATTAATGATTTTAGGGCTCTTATATATTTTCTTATTCGGCAACAAATAACTCAGTGATATCTCATGTGTTCCCTTGTTAACCGCGTTAAGTTTATTTAAAGATACATCATAATTGTAAATAATGCTCAAATTTTTCACGGGCATAACGGCGACTATTGGGGATAACGATTCAAAAGAGCGTTTATTATATCCTCTGACATTCACCCCGAGATATACATATTCCTTATAGCCCGCCATTATACTTAGCTCTGTCTGCACTTTCTTGAAATCAGAATATACGAGCACAGATGGTTTCAATGTAAAATCGTCCGACACCTTTATTTTGCCGCTGACATAGGTTTGCAGCACACCGCCATATACCGGCCGCAGCGACACATTGACGCCATCCAGTTTGTCGGAAGACTGTAAAACATTACTATAGCTGATACCGGCTTCTATCCATTTGTGTACGACAGAAACGCCCACACTGAAATGCGGACGTATACTCTTTTGCAACTGATTGGATAATGCGTCATCATTCAGGCCGGATCCATCTCCCTGCGGTGTAATCAGTTGCGTTCCATCTAGTTTGGAGAAAACCATTCCGGCATTCAGCCCTATTCCTATTTTCACTTTTTTCCGGATATCCTGGATGTAGGTATATCCAGCCTGTAATGTTGTGTTGTTATATGCTCCCAGCCTGTCATTGGCTACTACGAGTCCGGCTGCCCCTTTGATGGCAGGCAGATAAGCATCCGCGGCAGCATGTAAGGTTTGGGGCTGTCCTTCCAGCTTTGCCCACTGATGACGGTACACCGCCGCGAAACGGATACCTTCTTGCTGACCATAAAAGGCCGGGTTGGACAACTGCGGATGAAACATGTACTGAGTGGTAGCCGGTTGTATCTGCGCATGCAATGTGGGAGTCAACCCACCCAACAAGGATAGCAAACTCAGGACTTTTCTCCAATGGCTGCGAAGACTCATACTGTAAAAGTAGAAAAGATATTTGATAATAGTTGAACGAAAATAAAGGCAAAAAGTTTACCGGCTCTTTTTATTGGCCTGTATAATATATTTTCGGATAGCATCTACCAACGATGGATTTTCCGGTGTAGGCGCAAAGATATTAATATTCAGACCATGCGCTTTTACCGCATCTGCTGTCGTATTTCCAAAGATAGCAAGACGGGTTTCATCCTGACTGAAATCCGGGAAGTTGGTATACAAGGAATCAATCGCGGAAGGATTGAAGAACACGAGCATATCGTATTTCACATCGCTGAGGTCAGAAAGGTCGCTGGCCAGTGTCTGATAAATGACTGCTTCGCTGTATTGAATATTGTGCTTTGCCAATGCATCCACGAGCGCTTTATCACGAACATCAGAGCAAG
>JADLAH010000182.1 GCA_020848315.1 Chitinophagales bacterium
ACTGGATGCAGAAAGGCGTTTATGTGTTTGAATATGCAATGAGAGCCACTATTGCCGGCAATTTTTCCAATGGCATCACGCAGATAGAAAGTATGTACGCACCGGAATTCAAATCGCATTCCAAAGGTGAACGCGTGACGATTTTGAAGAAATAGTCAGTATAAAATACTGCATTACCATCAGGGAATTTTGTTCCCTGATGGTGTATGATTTTTCCCGATAAATTCAGTAAAAAAAGCAGAATGGCTGTCTGATATCCTCAAATACGACTAAGATAAGATACCCATTAGTCAGTATTTTGATATAACTTTATACATCAGAAATAATTTAGGACTAAATTTGTCCGTTAAACAACAAAATACAATATCATGAAAAAGTTATTCTTATTGATGATGGCAGCGGTATCCCTTGCTCCTGCTGCTTTCGCAAAGTATGAAACAGATAATGAAGACGGTGGATTCGGAATAAAAGGTGGCGTCGGATTGTCCACCATTTATTTTAAAGATCAGGACGATAATTTTAAGGATTTAAAAACTAAAATCAATGTGGCTGGCTTTCTGGATTTATCTTATGAAATCAGATTGCATAAGGTGTTTGCATTGGAACCGGGTGTCGTTGTTGCCGTAAAAGGTGCTAAGCGAGAGTTGGTAGTTCCTATCAGTGAGGATAAAATAAAGTTTACTACCAATCTTCAGACAGTGGATATTCCATTGCATCTTAAATTTTACATAGGTGACCATTTCAATATTTATACAGGTCCTTATGTATCATTTATTACCAGCGCATTCGGAAGATATGTGAGAAGAGATAAAGATGGCAAAAAGCTGGAAGATGAAACGGGCGTAAATATTATGAAAGATAAATACAAAGATGTAGATGGCAATCGTCCGTATAAGAGAGTAGATGCAGGTATTAATCTTGGTTTAGAGTTTGTGACAAAGAAAGGATTCATTGTCGGTGGGCGTGTAAATCAGGGTTTTATAGATCTTACCAATGATGATTACAAAGGATATATTGGTTCTGATGCATTTATTTTCCCAGGTGATGGTAAATGGGCCGGAAATACAGCCTTTCAGGTTTATATCGGAGGAAGATTCTAATAGCATTTGAGCATTTATAAGGCATGCCGAGGCCGCCCTGAAAGGGCGGCCTCGGCCTTTTAACACTAAAAAAATACCATTTCAGCGCAACTAATCCTCAATAACTGATAACTTTATACTCCTATGAAAGTAGATATAGAACGCGTAAACGACAAAGTTCACCTCGTGGCTACCAATGAACAGGGCGTCACCGTACACATGGATGGCTCTCCTGAAATCGGCGGCGAAGACCTGGGTGCCCGCCCGATGCAGCTCATCCTCATGGGCCTCGGTGGCTGTACCAGTATGGACATGCTGTCGATGCTGGCTAAAATGCGCGAACAGGTCAAAGGTTACAAGGTGACCGTGCGTGCAGAACGCGCTACCGAACATCCGATGGTCTTTACTAAAATCCATATTCACTATATTTTAGAAGGCGACCTGAAAAAAGAAAACGTGGAAAAAGTAATCAAACTGTCCATGGATAAATATTGCAGCGTCACACACATGCTGAACAGCACCGCCACCATCACCCACAGTTATGAAATAATAAATGAGCAATAATCACCACAGCAATTGAAAATGTCCTGATTCCTGTCTCCTGATGCTATAAATCTCCCACATGAAAAAATATAACCACTTCGGCACGACCGCCATCCGCACACAGCATGAACGCGCTTTCCGCGAGCACAGCGTTCCGTTGTATCTCACTTCTTCCTTCACCTTTGATGATGCGGAGCAGGCGCGCGCCCTCTTCGCGGATGAATACGTGGACAATATCTATTCCCGTTTCTCCAATCCGAATGTCAATGAATTTGTTGAGAAAATGGCATTGCTCGAAGGAACGGAAGATGGCTTCGGCACCGCCACCGGTATGGCTGCGGTCTTCGCCTCCATGATGGCCTTCCTGAAGCAGGGTGATCATATCCTCGCATCTTCCGCGCTGTTTGCCTCTTCCACCAGAATCATCAAAGAGTTTCTGCCGAAATGGGGCATCGAATATTCTTTCTTCGATATTGCCAAACCCGAAACATGGGAAGCCATGATTCAGCCTAATACCAAAATGCTGTTTGCTGAAACACCTTCCAATCCGGGACTCGTGCTGATAGACCTCGAATTTTTGTGCAAACTGGGCAAGAAACATAACCTGCTCGTGAACATAGACAATTGCTTCGCTACGCCTTACCTGCAGAATCCTGCAGCATATGGTGCTGATATCGTGACGCATTCCGCCACCAAGTTCATCGACGGACAGGGCCGTGTTTGCGGAGGCATCGTACTTGGCAGCAAGGAACTGATTAAGGAAGTTCGCGCATTTTGCCGTCAGACAGGTCCTTCCATGTCGCCGTTCAACGCGTGGGTGTTGTCCAAGAGCCTGGAGACACTGCATGTGCGCATGGACAGACACTGCGAAAATGCACTCGCACTCGCACAGTGGCTGGAGCAGCACGAAGAAATTGAAGATGTGAAATATCCTTTCCTGCCATCTCATCCGCAATACGAACTTGCGAAAAAACAGATGAAACAGGGCGGAGGCGTGGTTACCTTTATTGTGAAAGGCGGCATCGACCGCGGCCGCAGATTCCTCGATAGTCTCGAGATGTTTTCCCATACCGCCAATCTCGGCGACTGCCGCACGATTGCCACACATCCTGCTTCCACGACACACAGCAAGATAGAAGAGAGTGTCCGTGAAGCGGCAGGTATCTACGGAGGAACGGTGCGTGTTTCCGTCGGTCTCGAACACATTGACGATATCAAGGCGGATATAGAGCAGGCGCTGCAAAAAAGCAAAGCATGATGCCATGAAAAGTCGGCTGCTACAGGTAATATTGGGATTGTTGCTGATAGCAGACATCGTGTACTCATTCCGACAGCATGAACACAAACCGCTGGACGGCGATCTGGCCGTAATTACGGCACCTTCCGCGCATTATACGACCGTGCTCACTGAACCATTTGCGGCGAAAGCGGTGTTGCATCAGCAAAGTTATGCAGCCACCAATCGTCCATTTTGTCATCAGGCCATGGTGTTTTACTATAAAGATGTGTACCGCAAACTGGCACCGTATGCAAGCGATAAAATAAAATTTCTGTATAAGTTTTCCGGTTTCTTTCACCTGATAATACAGTTGCTCATTGCCTGCGCAATGTTGCTGTGGGTGTTTCACAAAAAGCAAGTTTACCGCACACACGGACTCGCTGTCGCGGTGCTTTTGTCCGTACTGTTTCAGACGCACGGATATGCCGGTTCCATTGGTATCATCGATCAGTCGGTCACCTATACTTTCTTTTATGCCATGCCGATGGCCGGCTGGATGCTGTTGATGCTGCCCATGTTGTACGATAATCGAATCGGGAAATGGTCGGTGTTTCTACAAGTGCTGATTGCTGTTGTTTGGTGGATGGCCGCTTTTGTGCTCGTAATGTCAGGACCGCTGATAGCGCCTCTCGGTCTGCTGGCTGGCGGAACATGGATGGTATTGTATCTATTCAGAAAGATGGAAGAATTTCATTTGCCAAGATCCGTCTTTGCCATCTTCGCTATCACCGGGCTGTTTGCATGCAGCGCTTATTCGATGTATGCAGGCAGTTTCAATGCTGAGAACGGAACATCGGTGTCGCTGCTTTTCAGATATGAAAAATGGCTGAGCGGTATGATGCAGTATTTTGTCAAAGACCTTTCATTTCTTTTAATAGCAATTATTTTGTTGGTGAATCTCAGATTTTTTAAAAATGCCAACAGAAAAATCCCGGCTTATGTGTGGCTGATTTTGCTGTTGTGCGCAGTCTATCTTGTTTTGCTGCCGTTAGGTGGTTATCGTCCGTATCGCCCGCTGGTGATTCGCAGTGATGTGTTTCTGCCGGTTACATTGATTCTTTTTTATCTGCTTTTGAGAAGTACCTTGTCGGTGTTGTCAGCAAAGCAATACGATTGGAAATATGTGGCAATGCTGCTGGTATTTGCGGCGATTTTCACCTATTCAGACAAACCACAGCTGACCGACAATCGTTGTCAGATACAGCAAATCCGGCGTTTGCAGACAGCTGAACAGGCAGAGGCCGTATTGCCGAAGGATTGTCCGCTGCTGACCTGGGATACTTCACAGGATGGATACGGATTACCGGAAGCGGCGCAGATGCTGTATTACTGGGGAATTACGGATCGCGTAAAGCCTTATCGCTATGCGGAATAATATCCCGTTGAAATCCCTATATTTATCATGTGTTTGCCATCCGAAAAGAAAAGACAGCCATCTTTATATTCTGGCTGATATATGCCGCGCTTTCCTTTTATTTCTGGAAAGAACGCAACACCTATGCCGACAACAGCTATTACCTGTTCAATATGTTGCAAAAGGAAAATTTCTCTTTTGAACACCTCAGATTTATCGCGGCGGCATGGCAGTGGCCGACAGTGCTGGCGGTGAAGCTGCAACTGCCATTGAAAGCCGTGATGCTCAGTGCCGTGGCAGGCGTATATCTCTGGCACTTGTTGTTATTTATAGCCATCAGGGTTTTGTCAACCGAAAAATGGCTGAGTTATATTTTTTTGTTGTTTCTCATTGCCACCATTCACGATGCGTTTTATTACATGCAAACAGAATTGCTGAATGGTTGCGGACTGGTGCTGTTGCTGGTGGCTGTGGTGCGTAATGTAACGATTTCCCGACCCTTACAATATGGGAGTATTGCATTGATTCTGTGCTTGCTGATATGTACGCATTTGTTCGCACTCTTGATAGTGTTAATGGCAATGGGCATATATTTCTTGCTGCAACCCGACAAGCAACGATTTATCTATGTGTTGATGACCATCATTGCACTCGCACTTAAGATGTGGGTGGTTAAAGACGGTTATGATAATAATTCCATGCAGGTGTTTGATTACAGGGTAATCACGCTCCGCAACCTGCATTCCTCATTTTATGCAAAAGCCTTTCAGCATTATTGCAGACTTTATTGGCCGGCTATCGCGTTTATGTGGATCGTATGGTGGATACACCCGAAGAAATGGTGGGTGACAGTTGCGGTGGTGGCTGGTGTCGCCGGGCTCTACATATTGCTGGTGGTCTATCTGCGCAATGGTTCCTTTCCGACATACATTGATTTATATACCGTCACCTTTTTCACTTTCTGCTGGGCGGTGGTGGGATTGCTGGTAACTTCAGACGTGATGAACAGGCATCGTTTTATGCCTTTATTGCTGGTAATGATATTGCTGCAGTCTTTTGTCCGCCTATTTTCAGAGGACAGCTACACAAAAAGGGTCGGGTGGCTTGACAATAGCATGCAGCAGCCGTTTTCAAAAATGTATTTACCGCTGGAAAGTGCGCCTGCGGGCTTTCAGATGGACAGCTGGTCGGTGCCTTATGAAACCTTGCTGTTGAGTTCGCTAAAGGGCGAATCAAAGACTATTTTGCTGACAGAACCGAAATATCCGGTAGCGGATTTTTTGCAGGACAGCACTCTTTTTCTGGGGGCAGGCTGGCGATTCGGAGATACTACCACCTTGCATCCTGCCTATTTCAGGCTTGCACCGTTCAGATATCAGCCACTTCAGCCCTGAATATTTCAGGTACTTTTATACAATATTTTCAGCGGAACCTTGTTTTTTATCGGAAAGTTATTATCTTTGCGTTCCATTTGGAGCAATTGGCAACAATCTCCGGATGTTTGTTCCGGCAACGGCGCAAAAGGTGCGGTAGCTCAGTCGGTAGAGCAAAGGATTGAAAATCCTTGTGTCGGCGGTTCGATCCCGCCCCACACCACAAAGCCTCAACATTTGTTGAGGCTTTTTTTATTTTTTTCTTCCCTATCTTTATACAATGAAGAAACGATACCTGCTGTTGTCTGTGCTTGCCTTTTTGTGGGTGGCATATCTGACGATAGCATCTTCCGGAAGAGTCAAAACGACAGAAAATATTTATCCGAGGTACGTCATCGGTCATGTGAAGAGTTATGGAATGCGCACCGGTCATGGCAACATCATAGCCTTGTCGCCTTATCTGCATACCTATGATTTTTCTACCCGCGAAAGCTTCCGCGGCATGCTGCACTATTATCTCTCGTTTGCCCGGCAGCAGGGACTGCTCAATGATTCGACGATAGTGGTATTACCCGAATATATCGGCACCTGGCTGGTTGCCGCCAACGAAAAGAAATCGGTGTACAAAGACACTTCCATCCATGATGCCATGCAAACGATGGTGCTGTCCAATCTCTTTAAATTCGGATATGCATACCTCACTGCGGATGCAAAAGACAAACAGGCCGCGGCAGTTTTCCGTATGAAAAGCACCGCCATGCGCGACATATACCAGGATGCATTTGCCTCCGTTGCCAAAGAATTTAAAGTGACCCTGGTGGCAGGCTCCATCGTGCTGCCGGAACCCACGGCTGCAGACGGACAAATCAAAATAAAACGAAATGGCAGATTGTACAATGCCACGGCCGTATTTGGACCGGATGGTCGCGTGCTGTCACCGCTCACGTTGAAGGAATTTCCTATTCAGGAGGAACAGGCTTTTACAGCGGCTGCGGCTCTCCAAAAATGGCCGGTATATACCACACCGGCGGGCCGCCTGGCGGTGGCTATCTGTGCGGATGCCTGGTATCCCGAAGTGTACCGGAAGCTCGGTCAGCAGCAGATAGATATACTGGCAGTGCCTTCCTTTGTGGGCGGCGATTCGGCCTGGACAAAACGCTGGAATGGCTACAATGGTGCACCGACACCAACCGATGTGGAAAACGCAGATATCGGCACGCTGACCGAACGGGAGGCCTGGCTCAAATACGGCATGACCGGCAGAATTTCCGGTACAAATATTCCGGTGGGTGTAAACGTATTCCTGCGCGGCGATCTCTGGAAGATGGGCTCGGACGGGCATACCTTGTTGTGGCATCAGGCACAACCACAAGAGACAATAACACCTGCCAACGCCACCGGTTCGCTGGTGAATATCTGGCTGTAGATAGTTTTTCATAATATTTGCTACTTTTACACCAACTATCTCTTATCCATTGAGCATCGTCAGAAAATTAGCTACCGATACTGCCGCTTACGGCGTGAGCAGCATACTTGCCCGACTGATTAATTTCCTGTTCGGATTTCTGATTATCAAATACATCACGCAGGCGGAGTTTGGTACTTTCACCAATTTCTACGCCTATGCCGGCTTCCTGCTCGTGGCGCTCACACACGGTATGGAGACGGCCTACTTTCGTTTTTCCAATAAAGAAGAAAGCAGGGAAATGGCATTTTCCACCTCCTTTTATTCCATCCTGAGTGTGGTGATAACCTTTGTTTTGCTGGGATATATTTTCCAGGACGCCATCGCTGATTATGTGAAGGAACCTGCTTTGTATGTGCGTTTCTTTTTGTGGATGATGGCCTTCGACGCGCTGTCCGCCATTCCGTTTGCCGCACTGCGGAAACAGGGCAGACCTATCGCATTTGCGGCGCTGAAGATTGCCAATATCCTGTTTTTTATCGGTTGCAATATCCTGTTCTTCATGGTGTTCCCGATGTTGGATATTGCATTGCCGTTTACAAAAGTCTCCAATATTTTCATTGCCAATATCCTGGCGAGTATTCTCACCTTCCTGCTCCTGCTGAAGCAGTTCCGCCAGTTGAAATTGCAGTTCAGTAAGACTTTGTACAAGCAAATGCTGATTTATGCCATGCCTATTATGCTGGTGGGCTTTGCCGGAATGATTAATGAAGTGCTTGACCGTATTATCATGACCCGTCTGCTGCCATTTGATGATATTACGAACAAGGAACAGTTGGGTATCTACGGATTCAACTACAAGTTCGCGATGCTGGTGAGCATGTTCCTGCAGGCCTACCGCTTCGCGGCAGAACCACTTTTTTTTAAACATGCGGATAAGTCGGATAACAAGCAGATGCTGGCTTTGACCATGAAATATTACACCATCTGTGTCTGTCTGATATTCCTGTCTATCGTGCTGTTTATGCCGCTGATACAGGCAGTTTTCATTCTGTATTCACCGAATTCTGCGGCCTACTTTGAAGGTGCCGGAATTATTCCGGTATTGCTGATGGCGAATATTTTTCTGGGTATCTATTTCAATATTTCCACGTGGTATAAAATCACAGACAAAACCTATATCGGTGCCTTGATATCGGTGCTCGGAGCAATTGTTACTATCGTGATGAATGTATTGCTGGTGCCGGAATACGGCTACTGGGGCGCGGCATGGGCCACCTTCACCTGCTACTTTATAATGGTGCTGGTCGGATATGCTACTGAGCAGCGTTATTACCCGATTCCCTATGATTATAAGAGAATTTCCGGCTATCTGTTGGCGGCTACAGGCCTGTTCCTTTTCCTGCACTATGTCATTCTGCCGCTGTCGTGGTCGCTTTGGGCCAATACTTTTGCCGGATTTTTACTGTTGTCGCTTTTTGCGGGTGGAGCCTGGCAGCTCGAACGAAAGAAGTAGATAAGATTATTTCAAAAGCTTCTTTAAAATCTATGTATATTTGCACCCAATAGTATATAAAATGTGACGTTAAAGAAGTATCTTTAAACAAAACAATATTAAAAAAACCATCAAACAGTACAATAAATGAAATTGAAAATAGTTAATACCTCTGATAACCCACTGCCGGTGTATGAAACATCCGGTTCGGCAGGTATGGATTTGCGTGCGCAGTTGCAGGAGCCCGTGATGCTGAAACCATTGCAGAGAGCGCTGATTCCAACCGGACTTTATATTGAGTTGCCGGATGGTTATGAGGCACAGGTGCGCCCACGTAGTGGACTGGCGCTGAAAAAAGGCGTCACAGTACTCAATTCACCGGGCACCATCGACTCCGATTACCGCGGCGAGATAAAAGTGATAATGATTAACTTATCCAACGAAACAACGGTCATCAATACCGGTGAACGTATTGCCCAGATGATTATCGCAAAATATGAAAAAGTGACGCTGAAAGAAGTAGATGAACTGAGCGAGACGGAGCGTGGCGAAGGCGGTTTCGGCCATACCGGCGTGAAGTAATTAATTCGTTGTTAAAACCTGTTGTATCCACCTGAATGGCACTTAAATAATGTTAATTCACCAGAACAGCTATTCACAGTCCACAATTAAATTGTTACATTAGAATTCATGCCGTTGATGAATAAATTGTCTTTTCTGCTTCCGGAAAATGCAAGGAAAAAAACCGGCGTCAAAAAAAATAGAATATTACACAGCACATAACAGCGGAAAAGGTGAATAGAAAGCGATTGAACATATTTCTGGCAGGTCTGATAATGCTGACCACTGTATTCTTCTTCCCGAATGCGGTGCTCGCCAAAAAAGATAAAAGCAAAAAAGGCGGTAGCAAAGCGCAAAGCGAAGCTCCTCTGACCAAAGCGGATATTGAATTACAAGCCATCTTCATAGAAGGGATGCAGGCATACCTGCTCGGCAATCCGCAGGAT
>JADLAH010000183.1 GCA_020848315.1 Chitinophagales bacterium
CAGTGCCACGCACAACCGTGCAGGTGAAATTACGTACAAGCATGTCTCCGGATTCACCTACGAATTCACCATTACGACCTATACCAAAGTGAGTGGTATCAGTGGTGATGCCGACAGAACCCGATTGGGTATCTCCTGGGGCGACGGCACTTTTGACTCGCTCGATCGCGCTTCCGAGATATTCCTTGCAGATGACATCAAACAAAATAAATACATAGGCCGCCACACCTATTCCGGCCCATTTAAATATGTAGTTGGCGTGACAGACCCGAACAGGATTGAAAATATTATTAATATCAGCAACTCTGTGGCTGCCCTGTTCTATCTGGAAGATACTCTCATCGTTTCCAATCCGAATATCATCGGCTACAACAACTCTCCGCAGCTACTGAATCCACCGATAGAATACGGAAACGTCGGGCAGGTGTTCACCCACAATCCCAACGCCTTCGACCCTGACGGCGATAGCTTGTCCTATTATATCATGTCGCCACTGGAAGCGAACAATATACCGGTGAATGGTTACACACCACCTAACCTGATTTCACCCGGACCAGACAATCAGATTTCCATCAACCAGCAGACGGGTGAGCTAACCTGGGATGCCCCGCAGGTAGCAGGTATCTATAATATCGTCATTGTCATCCGCGAATACCGCGGCGGTGTTTTTATCGGTACGGTAATGCGCGACTTACAGATTATTGTAGATGCCACCTCCAACCGCCCGCCCAACCTGAATATTCCGCTGCAGCTTTGCAAAGTGGTAGGCGACACCATACAATTCACGGCGGTAGCTTCCGACCCGAACCTGCCAGACCGCGTGACGCTGAGCGCGAACGGCGGTCCATTTACTGTCAGCAACAGTCCGGCGACCTTCACACCGGGCAGTCCGGCCAATCCGGTATCCGGCGTATTCCGCTGGGCTACCAATTGCAGCCACCTGCTGAAAAATGACTATCAGGTAGTATTCAATGCCGTAGATAATTTTCAGGGGCCTCCGCTGACGAACTCACAGACGCTCACCATCAAACTGCTGGCACCACCGCCGAAGAATATCATTTCATCGCTGGATATCCCGACAAAATCGGTATTGCTGCGTTGGGATAGTATCTACACCTGCGCCGGCAACAGCAAGTTTATTGAGTTTTCCATATGGCGGAAAAAAGGCTGCGGAACAGCCCTCGACACCTGCAATACAGATCTGAGCGCATTGGGTTATGAGCGCGTTGGCAGCACCTCGCAATATTCCTTCCGCGATATCAATCTGCAATCCGGCAATCAGTACAGCTACCGCGTGGTGGCAGAGTTTGGCGACAGAACCAATTCCGGTATTATCCTGAATCGTTTTTCGGGACTTGCCTCTTCAGAAACCTGTATCATTATTCCGGCAGATATTCCGCTGTTATACAATGTGGATGTGCGCAGTACAGATGCTGTCAGCGGACAGATATATGTGGAATGGTCGCGGCCATTCCCGGAAAAGCTGGATACCATCCTGAATCCGGGTCCCTATGTATTCAGACTGTACAGAGCGACCGGATTGAACGGCACGGATTTTACTTTGGTAAAAACGGTAACTGCCGCTACTTTCTCAGCCATTACGGACACCAGCTTTCTCGACAACGGACTGAATACGGCAGCAAACGCCTATAACTACAAACTCGATTTCTTCGCTAGCGGCACCGACAGTATCGGCAGCAGCGAGGCGGCTTCTTCCGTATTCCTGAATATCGCGCCGGCATTTGAAGCGCTGAGCCTGACATGGACGGCGGATGTTCCGTGGATTAATACCAACTATGTGATTTACCGGCAACTGACCGGCAGCAGTACATTCGACTCTATTGCTACTGTCAGCACCAATTTCTATACAGATATCAATCTGAAGAACGATACGCTGTATTGCTATAAAATCAAAGCCATCGGCAGCTATCCGCTGAGCGGACTGAAGACACCGCTGATTAACTTCTCGCAGGAAGCGTGCAGTCGACCGAGTGACACCACCAAACCGTGTACACCGTTACTGACTGTTTCCAATTTCTGCATTGACCGCAGACTCGACACCAGTGAATTTATCAATTACCTGAGCTGGAGTTTCCCGCAGAGTGCCGGCTGTATTACCAGCGATATCGTGTACACCAACATATTCTATGCAGCTACGCCACGCGACAGTTTTGTCCGCATCGACAGCGTATTGGGCAATACTTTCAACAACTACACCCATGTATTGGACAAACGAAGTCTGCTAGGCTGCTATGCGGTGCAGGCAGTGCGCAAGAACGGCAATCAGAGTCCGCTTTCCGCGAGTGTATGTGTAGAGAATTGTCCGGTATATGAACTGCCGAATGCCTTCACTCCGAATGGCGACGGACAGAACGATTTATATACGCCGATTTTCCCGTATCGCTTTGTAGAGAAAATCGAACTGAAAGTCTATAACCGCTGGGGCAATCTTGTTTTTGAAACGACGGATCCTGATATCAACTGGAACGGCAATGACAGCAAAAGCAACAAGCCCTTGTATACCGGCGTGTATTACTACATCTGCGAAGTATATTATCAGTCGCTGGAAGGCTTACAGAAACTCTCGAAGCCACTGAGCGGCTATATTCACTTATTCCGCGAAAAATAATTCATTCAGAAAATAAGAACTTGTGTTTACAGGCATCATTGAAACCATCGGCGAAATATCGCGCATCGAAGCAGAAGGCAGCAATCTGCATTTTACCATTAAGAGCAATATCTCCAAAACCCTGAAGATAGACCAGAGTGTAGCTCATAACGGCGTGTGTCTGACAGTGATCAAGAAAACCAATACCTCGCATGTGGTGACTGCCATTAAAGAAACGTTGGACATCACGACTTTAGGTCTGCTGCAACGCGGCAGCAGGGTTAATCTCGAAAGAGCAATGCAGTCAGGCGCCCGCCTGGACGGCCATATGGTGCAGGGACATGTGGACCAGACGGCTACCGTAGAGAAAATTATTCCTAAAGGCGGCAGTTGGGACGTGCATTTCACATTTGACGAAACGCCAAAGTTTACCTTGGTAGATAAAGGCTCCGTCTGCATCGACGGCACCAGTCTAACGGTAGTGAAAAGCAAAGGGAAGAAATTCAGTGTATCCATCATTCCCTATACATTTGAACACACTATTTTTTCCACATATCAGCCCGGCACTAAGGTGAACATTGAATTTGATGTAATCGGCAAATATGTGGAACGCCTGTTACAGCAATATCAAAAAAAATAATCCGAAAAGCATAAAAAAAGGCGCACCCGTTAGAGTGCGCCCCGCCATTACACATGTCTGAAACCCGACTTGGTTAGTGTGTATGGTTTGGTGGTCTTACAAATCAATACGCAAGCTTTGATAAGACTCACCATGTTGTGTAATATCCAATCCCAGCTCCTCTTCTTCTTTCGACACACGGATTGGATCAATTAAATTAGCAACAAAATACAGTATGTAGGAAACAATGAACGCGTAAGCCGCAACACCTACCAGTGCAACCATGTGGTGCAGGAAGGTTTTAGTCTGACCGTAAGCCAGTCCGAGGTCTGTGATACCGGTGCCATAGTCAGCGGCAAAGATACCGGTCATCACCATACCCACCATACCACCAACGCCGTGGCAAGGGAATACATCTAAAGTATCATCCAGGGTAGATTTGTTTTTGAAATGCACCGCCATGTTGCTCACCACTGCAGCAACAGCGCCGACGCAGATACTCTCGCCTACATTCACAAATCCGCAGGCAGGCGTGATAGCCACCAGACCTACTACCGCACCGATACAAGCACCGATAGCGGAAATTTTCTGACCTCTCATCGCATCCATCAATACCCATGCAATCATCGCAGCAGCCGCCGCCGTATTAGTAGTAGCAAAAGCGTTTGCTGCTTTGGCATTCACACCCAATGCAGAACCTGCATTGAAACCAAACCATCCGAACCAAAGCAAGCCAGTACCGATGATCACATAAGGTATATTGGAGTATTCATGCGTGCGCTCACTTTCAGAACGTGGACCGAGGAACATAGCACCTGCCAGCGCTGCGAAGCCTGCTGTCATGTGTACTACAGTACCACCTGCAAAGTCTAACACACCATATTTAAATAAGAGACCGTCCGGGTGCCATGTCATGTGGCAGATCGGGGCGTAGATAAAAATAAAGAACAGGAAAATAAATAACAGATATCCAGAAAATTTAACCCGTTGTGCGAATGAACCAGTAATCAGTGCCGGAGTGATAATGGCAAACTTAGCCTGGAACATCGCGAACATGACAAATGGAATCGTGGAAGAGAAGGTTGGATTAGGCGTCAATCCCACGCCTTTGAACATAAAGAAGGTGGTAGGATTACCTACAATACCTCCGATGCTGTCGCCGAAGCAAAGGGAGAAACCGAATGCCACCCAAATTACACTCATCAATCCAAGACTGATGACACTCTGGAACACGGTAGAAATGATATTTTTTCTGTTTGCCATACCGCCGTAGAAAAACCCGAGGGCTGGTGTCATAATCAGTACGAGGGCAGCTGCTACCAACATCCAGGCGGTGTCGCCCTTGTCAATACCTTCTGCACTACTGCCTGTCAGAATTTGTCCCGGATTGAATGCTCCCGCAGCTACTAATCCTAGGAAGATGATGAACGGGAGAAGATACTTTTTTCGCATTGCCATAATTGTAAAATTTAAGTGGTTAAAAATTCTTTATGCTAAGTTGAGAATTTATTTTTAAACTTTTTTACGTTTTGCATCTCTTTAATCATTATTTAACGCAAAATTTCTCACATTTTTATTTTTATAACTTTTTAAAATAAACAAAAATACAGCTAACTACAAGAAAATAAAAGACTTGCAACAAATCGCATTATAAAATAAAAATATGTACCCTGTAGAAAAAACAGCGAGGCGGCCCTACGGGCCGCCTCGCTGTTGCTATAAATCGATAAAAAATCTTAGTATCCCAATACCTTCAGCATGGTATCCGGCGCTTGTTCAGCGGCAAATACTTCATACGTCAGCTTGCCATTCGCATCCTTATCTATAATAATCTTCTTGGGAGACGGAATCAGACAGTGTTTGGTACCGCCATAACCACTCAGTGAATCCTGATAAGCCCCTGTATGGAAAAATCCGATATACAGCTTCTGCTCTCCGATGATCTTAGGCATATACACCTGGTTAATGTCTACCTCAGAGTTATAATAATCACTCACATCACAACTGAGTCCACCGATGATGGTGCGCTGATACGCCTGATTCCAACTATTGATGGGCAATAGGATAAATCGCTGATTCATGCCCCAGATATCCGGCACCGTGGTCATCAGCGACCCGTTAATCATATACCACAACTCACTGTCATTTTGTTTTTTCTGACCTATCACTTCGAAAATAGTGCAGCCACTTTCCCCTACGGTGAAGTTGCCAAACTCCGTGTAAATATTAGGATGTTCAATCTCCGCTTCGTCGCAGAAATTCTTGATTTTTGTAACAATCTCCTCAATCAAATAAGCATAATCATACTTGGAACCCAGCGAATAACGGATAGGCATACCGCCACCGATATTAATGCTGTTCAGCTCAGGACAAACCTGTTTGAGTTCCACATACATCGTGAGACACTTATTCAGCTCACTCCAATAGTAGGCCGAATCCTTGATGCCGGAATCAATAAAGAAATGCAGCATTCGCAGTTTTACATGTGCATTAGGTTTGATTTTCTCTATATAGAAAGGAATCACATCGCGCTGACGAATCCCCAGACGAGACGTATAAAACTGGTATTTCGGCTCTTCTTCCGCCGCGATGCGCACTCCTATATTCAGGTCGTGATTGAAAGACTGATACGCGTCAAACTCCTCCATATTGTCCAGTACAGGCACCACATTGGTAAAACCATCCTCAATCAGAGATAAGATGGACGAAGTATATCCTTTCGGTTTGAAGCCATTGCAGATAATTCTGATTTTCTTGTCAATCTTGTTTTTTTCGTACAATGCGCGAATCAGGTTGATATCATAAGCGCTGGAAGTTTCCAGTTGCGCGTTGTTTTTCAACACTTCATCCAGGACATAGGAAAAGTGATTACTCTTGGTACAATAGCAATAATAATAATGGCCGTTGTAACCCACGCTTTCGAAGGCTTCCTGAAACCAGCGGCGTGCCCGGCTGATATTATCCCCGATTTTCGGCAGATAAGTGATGCTGAGCGGTGCACCGTGCTCCTCTATCACGCTCTTCAAATCAATCTTATGAAAACGCAGCCAGTTATCTTCCAGATCAAAACCATCTTGCGGAAAATAATAGGTTTGTTCAATTAAGTCGATATAGCGATCTCTCATGTGTTGGATGGGAATTTGAAAAAGTGATGAATTGAATTTTGTATAACCGAATAAATTAGCTGACAAAAATACTAACTTTGCACGAATTGAGCCGATTTTTTTATTGTAAACAAGCGATTTAAACGAATGACTATCTATCAGGAAATACAAGACGCCGTAAGTACAGGATTTCCCGCACTTTTTGGGTCCGATTTGCCCGCCGCGCCGCTGACCATTAATGAGACACCCAAGGAATTTACCGGCGACCTCACCCTGGTGGTCTTTCCTTTGCTGAAAGCGACCAAAAAAAATCCGGAAGAATCTGCCCGCATCATCGGCGAATACCTGGTCAACAACATGGCATCCGTGACCGATTTCAATGTCATCAAAGGCTTCCTCAACCTGACCATCAGCGATGCCTACTGGCTGAACTACCTGCAGGCACCGGAACAACACCATACGATTTCGCCCAAACCGGAAAAAGTCCTGATTGAATATTCTTCCCCCAATACCAACAAACCGCTGCACCTCGGACATATCCGCAACAATGTGCTGGGCTATGCACTGGCGGGCATCTATCAGGCGAACGGCTA
>JADLAH010000184.1 GCA_020848315.1 Chitinophagales bacterium
AATGAGTACACCATTCTCCCGGAAAAAACGGAACAGCCGGGTGCCGTATTCCGCCTGTTGGGTTATCCGTCCAACGACGCGCAGACTTACCTGAAAAATAAACTACAGGAACATTTCTTCGTTTATTTCGCCCTGCCGGATGCGACCATACAATTACTGGAAAACCATCTGCCTAACGTAGAATTCTACTGCAGTGACTTTGGCTTCCTGACTTTTTACAATCAGAAATTATCTTTCAAGAAATACCTCGCCGCGCAGGTGTTCGGGCAGGAACTGGCTATCTGCCACCACAACGGCGAAACGCTGACCTATTACAACACCTTTCCGGTGAAAGCCAAGGAAGACTTATTGTATTACCTGCGGCTGACCTACGAGCAACTGCAACTCGACATCAACGAATATCCGACCTACCTCTACGGCTGCATCGAGGAGAAATCACCGATGTATTCCACGTCCTACGGCTACATCCGCAATCTGGAGATAGACCGAACACTGAAGAACACATTGCCATACACCTACGGCGTAGAGGATATTCCGCTGCATTATTATATCAATGTATGGGGACTCGGCGACCACCTTTCAACTTAAACACCAATTATGAGAATCATATCCGGCACTTTACGCGGCAAGCGGTTTTATCCACCTTCCAATATTCCGGCAAGGCCAACCACCGACTTCGCGAAAGAAGCTTTGTTTAATATACTGAATAACCACTTCGATTTTCAGGAGGTAAAATTCCTGGACTTATTTGCCGGCACCGGAAGTCTCGACATGGAAATGTTTTCGCGTGGCTGCACCGACATCACCTCGGTAGACATGAGCAAAATCAGCATCGGATTCATCAAAAAGATGAGCGAGGAAGTGAAGATTCCAAATCACAAAATAATCACCGGCGATGCGATACAGTTTGCCAAAAACTGCCGCGAGCAATACGATCTGATTTTTGCAGGACCGCCCTACGCACTGGAAGTCATCGATGAAATTCCGGATATTATTTTTGACCGCAATCTATTGAAAGAAGATGGTTGGTTTATTCTGGAGACTTCGCCAAAGCACGACTTCACGGAACATCCGAAGCTATTGCAGGTGCGCAACTACGGACAGACGCATTTCTGGTTTTTTGGCAATGGGATAGATGACGACGACGAAACAGACGAAACGGAATAATCATGAAGCGTTTTTATACGACTGATATCGCCCTGCCCTATTGTTTCCTGCACGAGGAAGAAGCCGCACACTGCATCAAAGTGCTGCGTGGAAGAGTCGGCGACAAAGTAGAGATCCTGGATGGCAACGGAAAATGCTACGCGGGAGAAATTTCCGACATCGGCAAAAAGGAAGTGCAAATCACCATCACTGACACCCTGCAGGAAGTACGGGAACGCCCGAATTTACTGGCCATTGCGATTTGCCCTACCAAAAATCCCGCGCGACTTGAATGGTTTATCGAAAAAGCTACAGAAATCGGCATTGACCGCATTTATCCGATCATTTCCAAAAGAACGGAAAAACAAAATATCAAAAAGGAAAGGCTGGAGCAACTGATCATATCTGCCGCTAAACAAAGCGGGCAACTGCATTTTCCCGTACTGGAAGAGTTGCAATCTTTCGATCAGCTATTGAAAAACACGACAGGATTGTATGAGCAATATATGATTGCCCATTGCGAGGATGACAAAAAACACCTGAAAGAAGTTTACACAAAAGGGAAACACGCTTTGCTCCTGATTGGGCCGGAAGGCGACTTCACCGCTGAGGAAGTAAAAAAGGCACTGCAGCAGGCCTACTTGCCCGTTTCACTGGGAAATTCTATATTGAGAGTCGAAACGGCCGGACTGATGGCTTGTGCCACGGTGGCCAATAGCAATTACTAACAGAATTTTTATGCAGAAACTGCGCACCATTGCATTTATTATCGGACTGATTGGCTTCAGCTGCAGCACATTAGCTCAGACAAAATCCACCGCTAAGCTGGGATTACTGAAATACAAAGGCGGCGGCGATTGGTATGCCAATCCTACAGCACTACCGAATCTGGCGAAGTTTTGCAACCAGCAACTGAATATGTCGCTATCCCCGCAAATCAATGAAGTGGAACCCGGCAGCACGGAATTGTTCAACTATCCGTTTCTGCATATGACCGGACATGGCAATGTGGTATTCACCGAACAGGAAGCGCAAAACCTGCGCACCTACCTGATGGCCGGCGGATTCCTGCATATCTCTGACAACTACGGCATGGATCCTTATATCAGAAAAGCGATGAAAAAAGTTTTTCCGGAACTGGATTTTGTGGAACTACCCGCTTCCCATCCGGTGTATCATCAGAAATTCGACTTCTCCGGCGGACTGCCGAAAATACACGAACACGACAACAAACCTGCACAGGGATTTGCACTTTTGTATGAAGGGCGTGTGGTTTGTTTTTACGATTACGAATGCGATTTAAGTGATGGCTGGGAAGACCAGGCAGTACACAAAGACACGGAAGAAGTACGCCAAAAGGCCTTGAAAATGGGCGCCAATCTGGTGATGGACGCGTTTACGCAACAATGAATTGTATAATTATACAATTGTACAATTATACAATTCCACTACAGTCCTCCGAAGCTGTTTGCATTAAACCCACCGCCTCCAAATAATCCGGAGTCAAAGAAGGCTTTCTGTTTCTGCAGTCGCAGCCAGCTGAACTGTTGGGAAGTAACATAAATGGTCATATAAAAACCCTGTTGGAAGCCGACTGGTGTCCATTTAAATTCCATTTGCCAGCAATGCAGATCACGCACCACAGAAATATCCGTACGGGTGATGCTTTTATTGGTGATATCAAAACCGGAGGTGACATTAATTTTCCATTTCTTGGTGATATTAACATCAAATCCTAATGCCAGCGCCTGCGTGATAGCAGTAGTATCCCGCTTATTAAACTTGTAACGCGACAGGCTTAAGCTGTACTGATAATTGACACTCCACGGGATGGAGAAATTGTAGTAACCGCGTTCATATACATTGCGCGGATAAAACTGATTGCTCATCCCCAGATTTTCATACAGCGAGCGGTTCATCTGTTGTGTTTCCTGCTGCCCTTTCTTAGAACTGATACTTCCCGAAAGGGAGACATTCATATTGGTCAACCGGAAGAGTCGCCGCTTTTCCTTCCAGTAAAAATCATTGGTCTGCCGACCGAGACTATCGATCGAATACGGATCCATATTCACCGCCAATGTAAGATTCAGCTTATCCGTAAAGTGCGTACTCGCATTAATATTCAGTGAACTAAACCGTTTGGTCAGCAAGTTGTAATTCATACTCATCGACAGGTTGTCCAGCAGGGTGATTTTTTTCGTTCCCGTGACGGTATCTTTCTTCGAGCGCACTTTTATTTCCAGTGAATTGGAGAAACTCACCCCGATATTGCCCTGCTTGCCAGGAATTGTACCGATATCCCGGAACACGGAATACGTTTCTGTATTACCGATAGAATCGCGCTGCACCGTTTTCTGATACTTCCAGAACGACTTCGTAAAGTCGGGACTGAAATTAAAATTCAGGCTTGGCCGGAAGACGTGGCGGATGGCTTTCAGTTTCCCCTTCTTAAACTGCATCATACCATACAGAATGGTATTAAAGCTCATATTCAATCCAAAATCGCGATAGGATTTGAAGCCGTATTTAATTTCCGGAACGGCCTGATACAACAGCGTGTCCGTGCGGTTAGTGGTTTCATTGAACCGGATCAGTGAATCCTGATAAGTTTTGTTGATATAGCTGAAATACCAGTTTTCTCGATAATTGAAGCCCACATTAAAGTTCAGGTATTTGAACAAAGAGAAATTGCCGGAGATAGGAAGATTATGCGTAATGCTGTTCTTCATATCCTTCAATGTTTTTTTGGTAAAAAAGGTAGAATCTGTCGCATTCAGCTGGTTGGAAACATTCATATCATAGGAGAAACCGATATTCTCATACCATTTTCTTTTGGTGGATTGCACCTTGCGCTGGAATGGATTGATACGTGTCACGTTGAAAGAGAATTGCGGCAGCGTCAGGGATATTGCCTTGGTTTGAGTATTCTGCACCAACCCTGTATTCAAGGCGATTCGATAAGGCTTACCCGGCCAGAATTTGCTGTAGGAAATATTGGAAGAAAAGTTGGTAGCCAGTACACTCTGCGGATCTCTGGAATTCAGGAACTGATATCTCTTGTTACTGACGATATTGAGATTGATATTAAAACTACTGTTATAGAGTCGCTTTGGATCGAGATTCATTTGCCATTGTACCCCGAAATTCAGCGGCGGTTTCTGTCTGTTCGGATTAAATCGTTCAAATTGTGACCCGCCGCGCTGCTGATTGATATTAAACGAGAGATTGCCGGCGAATTTATACAATACCTTATAGGCAAGGTTGGTTTGCAGTCCCCAGCTACCCAAAGTATACACATCCGCCTTCGTGGTGAGTTCCACTTTATCATTGATTCTCCAGTAATATCCCAATCCGCTGAGATAAAATCCAAGTTCATTGGTTTGACCGTAGGTCGGCATCAGCAACCCCGTTCCCTTCGACTTGATAGATGGCAGAATGGCAAAAGGCAGAAACAACGGTGTGCG
>JADLAH010000185.1 GCA_020848315.1 Chitinophagales bacterium
CGGCATATTGCCTTTTGAATGCAACATCATTTCCATCCACGACCACCACGCCATATTGCCCGAAAAGCGCATCCACCAGATACCTGCCGGCCATTGCCAGTGTCGGTTGCTGATAAGCTGCTTTGAAGATATCCATCAATGTTTCGGCATGCGGCGCAGTGCCCAGTATTTGCTGCACTTCCTGCAACACACTATCCATACTATGCGTTGAATAATTGCCGGTCGCGCCGCCTTGTTTATCATCCCACACTATTTCCTTCCCGAATATATGCAGGTGATTGATTTCTTCGAAATCATGGTCTTCGCTGCCCATCCAGTATACCGGCACAAAATGTTTATCCGGGTATTTTTCTTTTAATTGCAGGCAGGTAGCTACCGTAGCGGCAATTTTATAAATATAATACAAAGGACCGGTGAAGATATTCAGCTGATGCGCCGTCACCACACAGCATGTATTTTCCTGCTGCAATGCGTGTATCTGCTCGCGTACCGACTGCAGTAAGTCGATATGTGTATATTGCTGCATTATTGTATCCGCAAGCAAAATGCGATTGATGGGCTCTTTTTGTTTATCCTTTATCACTTCAGCCACCGCTTCGGGTGTACAGTCGTACTGATAGAATGGTCGCAGTTTTTCATTTTGTGAAACATAATCCAACACCAGTCTGGAAAAGGCGTGCGTATCGGCAAATAATACAGAAGTCATAAGGTGTACATTTAATAGCGGCTAATTATCCAGTTCTTCTTCGTCTTCTTTGATGCTGTCAATCAGATCAAAGAATTCATTATCTCCGGGAATCAATCCGGCCTTTGCCGCCTTGTGCTGAATCGTGGGATGTGTGAAATAAATGCTGAGGTTTTCATCAATCTGCGGCAAAAAAAAGAAGCGCTCGATGATTTGCTCTTTTACCAGTAGTTCCTTGTTCAGGAAGAAACTGATTAGGGCTTCATCAAAATAGCCGTCCGTATCATCAAGATCAACCACATATTCGTAGTGACCTCTGGAAGTTTCTATTTTAATATCGATGAGATTTTCGTCCTGGTCTGCGGAAATGGCTTTGAAGTCAATCTGAAATTCCATCAGCAGTGTTTGCAGAAACTGCTGATAACTTTCCGCATCATTGAATTCTTCTTCATTAAACACAAATTCTTCGAGTGTATACAACCACATCAGGTTGTTTTGTGTATCCCTCAAGGCTTCTTCCACAGCCTGCTGATCAGCATATTTAAACCACTGCACTTCGGCCAGCCGGTCTATATAATCTGATTTTTTCAATTGTATAATATCCGCGTATCGCATGGCGTAAAAATAGAAAGATCTGTCAACAATATCAAATTCGCACCGGAAGTGTTCCGACTATGCCTGTTTAGCATCCTCTGCTGCCAGCATATTTTCTATTCCTTTAAGCAATGCATCTGGATTAAAGGAAATGCTGTCGATTCCCTGTTGCACCAAAAAGGCGGCAAAGGCCGGATCATCGCTAGGCGCCTGACCGCACAATCCAATCTTCGCACCACTTGCTTTCGCAGTTTGAATCACCTGGGCTATCATGGATTTTACAGCCGGATTATTCTCATCAAACAAATCGCTGATAATGGCAGAATCGCGGTCGAGACCTAGTGTCAGTTGTGTCAAATCATTGGAGCCGATGGAAAAACCATCAAACACCTCCGCAAATTCCTTTGCCATCAACACATTGCTGGGAATCTCCGCCATCACATATATTTCCAGTCCGTCTTTGCCGCGCTGCAAACCGGCACTTTCCATTATTGACAGCACTTTCTGGCCTTCTTCCACCGTTCTGCAAAACGGAATCATCAGCTTTACATTCGTCAGTCCCATCTCTTCCCGCACTTTCTTCATGGCGGCACACTCCAGCAGGAAACCTTCCTTATATCTCTCGTTATAATATCGGGAAGCTCCGCGGAATCCTATCATCGGATTTTCCTCTCTCGGCTCAAACTCCCTGCCTCCAATGAGGTTCGCGTACTCATTGGATTTAAAATCACTCATGCGGACAATCACATCTTTCGGATAGAAAGCCGCCGCGATAGTACCGACAGCCTGAGACAATTGCTCGATAAAAAAATGTTTTTTATCCGTGTGCAGATAGGTTATATCGTCTATCATCTTAATGGCATCCTTATCCTGCAATACGGGATATTTTACGAGTGCCATAGGATGTATCCGGATGGAATTATTAATAATAAATTCCAGTCGCATCAACCCAACACCCTGATTGGGATATGCTGCCAACCGGAAGGCTTTATCCGGATCCGCCACAATCAGCATCGGCGCTGTTTCCGGCAGTTTTATAGCTGATAAATCTATCTGTTTTTCTTCCCACGTGGCCTTTCCGTCGTACACATATCCCGTTTTCCCCTGCGTACAGGCCACCGTAATCAGTTGACCGTCCCGGATTTTCTCAGTGGCATCCAGGGCGCCTACAATGGCTACGGCACCGACTTCGCGGGCAACAATCGCGGCATGGCTGGTGCGCCCACCTTTATTGGTAATAATTGCCGCCGCCTTTTTCATAATCGGATCCCAGTCGGGATTGGTGATATCTGTTACCAGCACTTCACCAGCTTCGAGTTTGTGTGCCTCTGCGGGCGACTGTAAAATCCGCGCTCTTCCGTAGGCGATGCCATTTCCGACCGCACTACCTGCACAAATGCGCTCCCCTTTCTGCGTAATAGTATATGCTGTATGCAGCTGACCGGACGCGTTGGCATGTACCGTTTCGGGACGCGCCTGCACAATAAACAATTGTTCACTTATACCATCTTTTGCCCATTCGATATCCATCGGCATACCATAATGCTGTTCTATGATTACCGACCAGCGCGCAATAGTGGTGATTTCCGCTTCACTGAGCACCCACTGTCTGCGTTTTTCTTCCGGTGTGTCTATGTTCACCAAACTATGACCGCTGTCTTCGGCAGCATAGCACATGGTTTTGGCCTTGCTGCCCATCTTTTTGGAGATAAGCGCATTTTTGCCTTGCGCCAATGTGGGTTTGAATACGTAAAATTCATCCGGATTCACTGCGCCCTGCACGATATTTTCGCCGAGTCCCCAGCAACCG
>JADLAH010000186.1 GCA_020848315.1 Chitinophagales bacterium
AATCTCGAGTTTGTGCTGAAAGCGATTGGTTGGGAAGACAAAAACAAAATTAAAAACACCATTGAAGAATCACTGGCCATGGTGAAATTGCAGGATAAAATACGCAAGTTTCCAAACCAGCTGTCGGGCGGAGAACAGCAGCGAGTGGCTATTGCACGGGCTTTGCTGAATCATCCGGAACTGATTCTGGCCGATGAGCCGACCGGCAATCTCGATCCGGAAACCACCGACGAAATCATGGATTTGTTTTATTCCATTTTTAAAGAAACTCAAACGCCGATGGTTTTTGCTACGCACAACTATCAGTTGATAGAAAAATATCCGGGCATCATCTACATGTGCGGCTACAACTGCATCAGCCGGGATGATTCCCATTTCAAGCCTATGTATCAGTAAGTATATTGGTATTTTTGTATCATCGTCTCAATCAATAGCCATGCAGAAAACAATATTCCGAATTTTAAAAATGGACTGTCCTTCCGAGGAGCAAATGATACGGATGAAACTTTCTGACCTGACCAATATACATTCGTTGGATTTTGATATACCGAACAGAAAACTGACTGTTTTTCATTCTGACAGTTACGACAGTATTCTTCAACAGTTGGAAGCCTTAAAATTTGACACATCAATTATTGAAAGTATTTCTGATGACATAAATGAAAATGCAGCCAGTCATATTCACAATGAAAGAAATTTATTAAGGCAGGTTTTAGGTATCAACTTCGCCTTTTTTATTATAGAACTAGTAACCGGGGTGATTTCTGATTCGATAGGACTTGTTGCCGATAGCCTTGATATGCTTGCGGACAGTATTATCTACGGACTGGCACTATCCGCTGTGGGTGGAACAATAAGCCGAAAAAAAAACATAGCAAAAGCTGCGGGGTATTTTCAGTTATTTCTCGCTTTTCTGGGTTTTTCAGAAGTAATCAGAAGATTTATAGGATTAGAGACATTACCGGATTTCCTCACCATGATAATTATATCCTTACTCGCGTTATCGGGAAACGCACTTTGTCTCTATTTACTACAGAAAAGCAAAAGTAAAGAAACACATATGCAGGCAAGTATGATTTTCACCTCTAATGATGTGATTGTCAATCTGGGTGTAATTGCAGCTGGAGGGCTAGTTTATCTTACAAAGTCACAATATCCAGACCTTATTATTGGCACAATTGTTTTTTTGATTGTCACAAATGGCGCATTTAAAATTCTGAAGCTATAACTTATTATGGATGATTCTTTAGGAGCAATTACCCGTTGCCCAATGCCTTCGCGAGGTCATTCAGCTGGCTTTTCCATAATTCTTTGGAACTGTCGAGGTCTTCCTTATAAGCGAAATCGGTAACCGTCAGAATGGTTTCCTTAGTGATATCCGTTACACGAATTTTGTATTCAAAATAAGCTTTGTCATCTTCCTCATCGTCCCAGCGCAGTTTGATGAATTCATCTTCCTCGTAAGCCAGTACTTCCGCAACCTGCTCCTCTCCGTTCCATTCAAAAGTAAAAATCTCTCCGTTCGGATCGAGATCGACATAATCTGCAAACCATTGTACCAGTCCGGATGGAGTGGTCAGGAAGTTGTACAAAATCGTCGGAGAAGATTTAAAAGTTCTTTCTACTGTAAATGGAATTTTCTTAGCCATAATGGTTGTTATCGGGGCACAATTTAAATAAAAAATCGTTTGCACCAAATTTTGACCGATTTTTTTTTAGCACAGGAGCTATTCCTTTGACTTTCAACAATTATTTATGGATTAGGCTTGCGGTAACACCTCGCTTACCACAAAGAAACTACCCATCACGAGAATGAGGTCATCTGCCTTTGCCCGGGAAATAGCAATCCCCAGCGCATCTTTCGGGTGTGGTATTGTTTCGCCTTGCAATCCGAAGGCTGCCGCTGCCTGTTGCAGCACCTCCGCTTCGAGTTTGCGCGGCAACTGTGGTTCCGTAAAATAATACACCGCATCTTTGGGTAAAAGGGCCAGAACGGCCTTCACATCCTTGTCTTTCACCACGCCGATGACAATATGCAATTGGCTATATTGTTCTTCTTTCAACTGCGACAGGATATGTCGTACGCCATCTTCATTGTGTCCAACATCTGCCACCACTTTCGGGTGTGTGTCGAGCAGCTGCCACCTGCCCTGCAATTGCGTATTTTTCCGCACGGATGAGAAGCCGATTTGCAGGGCCTTGTCACTGATGGTGAATTGTCCCGACTGATTCAGCAGTATGACGGCCGCGAGTGCAGTGCGTATATTTTCCTGCTGATACACCGCCTGTAAATCACAGCATACATTGTATGTCTGCTCAGCCGTAACGGCATCTGCAATCAGAAATCTCGGGGTGGAAATTGTAGTGAAGGAGGTAAACATATCTTCGGCAAAATAGCATTTCGCGTACACGGAAGTGGCTTTTTTCTCAAATACGGTATCCGTTTCCGGATGTCTGCGGCCAATTACAACGGGAGTTGATAGCTTAATGATGCCCGCTTTTTCCGCCGCTATTTCCGCGAGTGTATTGCCCAATAAATGCTGGTGGTCGAAGCTGATATTGGTAATCACCGACAGGACCGGAGATATGACATTGGTGGAATCGAGTCGCCCGCCCAAACCGGTTTCTATGATAGCAATATCTACTTTCTTTTTAGCGAAATAATCAAATGCCATGGCTACGGTAATCTCAAAGAATGAAGGTGCGATGGCTTCGATATGAGGTTGTATCTTTTTGGTGAAATCGATGACAAACTTTTCAGAACAGGGTTTGCCGTTGATTTTGATGCGCTCTCTGAAATCCGTCAGGTGCGGCGAAGTGTACAACCCTGTTTTGTAGCCGGCTTCCTGCAGGATGGATGCCAACATGTGCGCGACAGAACCTTTTCCGTTGGTGCCGGCGATGTGGATGCTTTTAAATTGGTGTTCGGGATGATTCAATGCCTCACACAGCGCGATTGTATTGGTTAAATCTTTTTTTATAGCGGCGTCACCGATGCGTGAGAACATCGGCAGTTTGTGATACAGATAATCGAGCGTTTCCTGGTAATTCATCTGAATACAAAGATAAACAGACATTCATCAATTTACAGTGTAAACACAGTAAATATCCGCACTTATTGTAAACAAAGAAGTGTATTACTGTACAGAATAATTGAAAGTAATCGTACCAAATTGTTCTTCTTCGGCACTGAGGTCAGCGCTGAATTTGGCTTTCAGTGCCGCCTGTTCTGACAGACTGATTAAGGTAGCATCTGTAGTGGTACTTCCTTTCTGCTGATATTTTGCATATACTACATTGCCGCCTTTATCTACTTTGATGGCTACCACGACGCGGCCTGTTTTCTGTGAGTTGTCAAATACCAGCGGACGCTGACGCCAGGTTCTGCCTTTCAGGTCGTAGCTGGTACCATCTCCCGTGCCCGTTCCATTCGGATCGCCGCCGGGTGTTCCCCATTGTGCGCCTTGGTTACCTCCTGGTTTGGTATTCCCCTGTCCTGCACCCGGACCGGCGCCACTGGAGGTTCCTGTGCCGGTTCCTGCTCCGGTTTTACCTTTGGTGAATACACCGGCCATCTGGTCTTTGATTTTCTTTTCTTCGGCCTCCTTGGCGAGTCGGTCTGCTTCCGCTTTTTTCACTGCTTCCGCAATGCGTTGCTGTTCCAACAGGGCTTTTTGTTTTTCAATTGCAGCCTGCTTCTGCTGCGCGGCCAATGCTACCGCCTGTGGGTCTTCCGCCAGCACAGTATTAGTGCCTGCAGATTTTACGGGAGTCGGTGTACTGGAAGAAGCCGGTGCGGATGCCGGTGGTGAAGGTGTGCTCGCGGAGGCTTGCGGCTGGCTGTTTTGCCCGCCTGCTTCCAACAGATTGTCATCGCCGAGTCCGTCTTCGCTGTCGCCAAAATCTATCATCACCCCGGAAATAGGTTCTTCTACCGGTGGATGCTGTAGTTTGATATAAAATAAAACCGCCAGCAGTAAGAGCGTAGTGGTAATCGTAATAACCAG
>JADLAH010000187.1 GCA_020848315.1 Chitinophagales bacterium
CAATATTCCTTCTGAGGTACTTGTACCGTTGTTATCCTGTGAGACATAAGCATAATGACTGTAAGTTTTCAGTTCTCTCCAGGAGCCGTTTGATCCATCCACAAAGGCGACCTGCACCGGATTGGCCGGCTGGGTGATATCCACAATAGAAGTGCCATCTGTAGTGCCGACCAATGCATACTGTCGGCCTTTAACCGTATCTGTATAGCCCCATATACTGGAAGTATTGACCGGATAATTCTTTTTGGATAAAAATGCAATGTTGTGATTAGCCGCTATTGCAGAAAAAAAACAAAAAGTAAAACTTAAACAAAATACAGCTAATCTAAACATAAATAAAACTTTATAAAACTACTTAACCTCTACCATTACACCATTTTCTGCCTTCAGGAGATACATGAAGCTATTGTCGTAATAATCCACGCCACCATTTTTGTTGTATACCGGCTGGAAGTCAAATCCGGATTGTGTATTCTCAAAATCCACCTGTTGCAGTCGAACAACTGATGGAAAAGCTTGTTTTTTATCCAACAAGTTAAACAGATGCAGCATAATATCATAAGCCTGATGCGCTATTTCCGTCGGTCTGCGCTCATACTTCTCCTCGAATAAGGTCGCAAATATCTTGTAATTCAGACTGCCGGAACTATAAGGATAAGCTACAAAAACATCGTGCGGGTATTTGGTATCCACCAACCCTTTCACCGATTTTGCTGCGGATGATGTGTATATAAACAATGGATTTTTAATGGATTTAAGCTTAGTAACTAAAGTTTTAATATAAGCTCCTTTATTGGAATAGAGCAATACAATCCGCTGACTGCTCGTATCTGCTGTAGTCATCAACGTAGCAACATCATCCGTTGCACCCACCGATTTATATCCAATTCCACTGAAACCCTCCGACTGAATAACAGACTTCAACAAGTCAACAGATTCCGCAAGCGAATCAGTACCATCGTACACCACTTCAATCGGCAGTTGAGGATATTGCTTTCTAATTTGCTTTAACAAAAACACATACTGCGCTCTAAAAGAAGGTGTTGCATTAAAAAAATAAGGATTTTGTTTAAGATATACAGAACTCACAAGAGGGGAAATAACTGGAATCTGATGCTTTTTTGCCAACGCTGCCGCTATCGGCATCTGGTCATACGACATAGGCCCCACCACATAATCAATAGCAGGGAAGGGTTTTTGGGTAAAAACATGTTCCAATGCGGCGGAATCATTTTTATCATCCAGAAAATAAACATTGGCTACCAATTGTTTGCCGGAAAACTTCTCTTTTGCCATCTGACAACCAAGGTAAAACTCTACTGCATTGCGGGAATCAACCGCCAATACCTTAGTCGTATCATCTGCATATTGCCCCAGCGGCACCTGATCGAGATTAAAAGGAAGTACGACCGCGATATTGTAAGCACGATCTTTAAGTTCATTTTCTACTTTAACTACCGTACTATTATTTATTGGTAATGTATTATTTTTAGATGGAGTAACACTTTCTTCAGTTTCCAGATCAAAAGTGACCGGTTTTTTAATCACCGAATCTTCTTTGGGTTTCGACTGATTAATCGACACCACCTCTACCGCAGCGGCAGAACTTACTTTTTTACCTGAAGCACAGGATGAAATACCGATTATTAAAAGAATGATTAAGAATAACTTATTCCCACTCAATAGTTGCCGGTGGCTTGGAGCTGATATCATAGACTACTCGGTTTATACCTTTTACGTTATTGATTATCTCATTCGAAATGCGTGCCAAAAATTCATAAGGCAAGTGACACCAGTCGGCGGTCATCCCATCCACACTGGTAACTGCCCGCAGTGCCACCACATTCTCATAGGTACGCTCATCTCCCATTACACCGACGCTCTGCACCGGCAGCAGGATGGCACCCGCCTGCCATACTTCTTTATATAAGCCGGATGATTTCAGTCCCTGAATAAAGATATGATCCGCTTTCTGTAAGATAGTCACCTTTTCCGGCGTAATATCACCCAGAATCCGGATACCGAGCCCGGGCCCAGGAAACGGATGCCGGTTCAAAATATCCTCAGGCAGTTCCAACGCCTTACCCACCCTTCTTACCTCATCTTTAAATAAACGATTGAGTGGTTCAATGATTTTCAGGTGCATTTTTTCCGGCAATCCGCCTACATTATGATGGGATTTAATTTTGGCGGCAGGTCCATGTACCGATACCGACTCAATAACATCGGGATAAATAGTGCCCTGTCCCAGCCATTTTACATTCGGCAACTTGCCGGCCTCCTCCTGAAAGACATCAATAAACACCTTTCCGATGGCCTTACGTTTATCCTCCGGATCCGTGAGACCATCCAAAGCAGCATAGAAATCACTTGAAGCATCCACACCTATAACATTTAAGCCCAAGTGCTTATAAGAATCCAATACGGAATCATATTCATTGTATCGGAGCAATCCGTTATTTACAAAAATACAGGTCAACTGCTTACCAATAGCACGGTGCAGCAATAAGGCCGCCACACTGGAATCCACTCCGCCGGACAATCCCAACACCACTTCGTCTGTGCCTACCGTTTCCTGAATCTCCCGAATCGTCTCTTCAATGAAGGAAAGCGGCGTCCAATCCTGCTTACAACCACAGATATCCACTACGAAGTTTTGCAGTAATGTCTTTCCGTCTGTTGAATGTGTTACTTCAGGATGAAACTGTATCCCATACAATTCCAATGAATTATGCTTGAATGCAGCTACCGGAATCGAGTCGGTAGTGGCCAGTAGTTTGAAATGCGGAGGCAATTCAAGGACAGAGTCGCCGTGACTCATCCATACCTGCGAGCCGGAAGAGATACCTTTCAACAAGCGATTTTCCGGTTCAATATAGTCGAGGTTTGCACGGCCGTATTCGCGTTTAGCGGAACGTTCTACCCTTCCTTCAAAAACATGGGCAATATACTGCGCACCATAACATACCCCCAGAACAGGCAGTTTGTATTTTTCCAGCACCTCTTTTACGGGAAACTGCAATGCATTTTCCTGTAATACGGAGAACGGAGAACCTGACAAGATGACACCATTGAAGCCGACTTTATCGAGTTCCGATACATGACTATAAGGGTGAATTTCACAATAGATATTGAGCTCTCTGATTCTGCGGGCAATAAGCTGCGTATATTGGGAGCCGAAATCGAAAATAAGAATTTTGGAGTGCATGAACAAAGTTACAAGTCATTGGCCATAAGTACTATTCCGGCCTGAAAAAAATTATCAAGATTAACCATAAAACAACGTCCGTCGGGGATAAGTTGTACAATTTGCCCAAAAACTGTATTTTCACCTCCTCCACTCAAACGAAAAGTATGGCAATCTGGAAAACAGACGGTATCACCCCCGAAATACTGCAACGGCAAAGTAAAAACACTCTGGTAGAGTATATCGGCATTCAATTTCTGGAAATCGGTCCTGATTATATCAAGGCCAGCATGCCGGTAGACCACCGTACGCATCAGCCGATGGGCATTCTGCATGGTGGCGCACATGTGGTGTTGGCGGAGACACTGGGTAGTGTGGGTGCTAATTTATGCTTAGATAATACCAAACAATACGCTGTGGGGCTGGATATCAACTCCAATCATCTGAAAAGCATCCGCGAAGGTATTGTTATTGGCGTGGCCACACCGATACATATCGGCAGTCAGACGCAGGTATGGGAAATCAAAATCTATAATGAGAAGGAACAACTCCTGAACATCTCCCGACTGA
>JADLAH010000188.1 GCA_020848315.1 Chitinophagales bacterium
CGCAGTTTCGACCAGAAGCCAATACCGATGTCGTGCATGAAATCACCTGCAAATAGCTGCTGCGACAACAGTAAGAATAACAGCGGTAAAAATTTTTTCATACAGACGGTTTACGGATGAAACATTTGTTATATACAGCTATAACAACAATTATCCGTTGATAGTTTCTGCCGTCCGCCATTATCAGCTTATCCGCGTTCGCATTCCTTCTTCAGCGCCGCGTTCATCGCTTCAAATCCTTCTTTGGTTTTTTCCAGCATGCCACCGAAGAGCGCGACCAGGATGCCACTGAATTTTTCTCCGTGGATGAAACGCGTTTCCTGTTCACTCACCGCTTCCAGCAGAAAATAATGTTCTCCGTCGAAGATGCCGGGCAGCAGCAGTTTGCCTTTCCATCTCAGTTCCCTGCCGGGCGTGAACGCCAGTATTTTCGGGGCGAATGACATGCCTTTTCCGCCGGGCGGATGGATGTTGATGTGCAGTGTGCCGCCGACGCTTTTGTCGCCGGAGATGCCCGTAATAAAGGGATTCCATTCCGGGTGGCGCTCGAAGTCGGTGAGTATGTGCCACACCTTTGCAGCCGGTGCGGAAATCTATATCGTCGTTTCAATTTGTTTCATAACACTTGATTCTACAGGATATAAGTGGTGGTATGCAACGGGATATTACAACGGAATTATCTTTTTATTTCACCGGTCAGCAGCACGTGGTCCCATTCTCCGAAGGGTTTGCCCTGATAATAAAATTCCGCGCTGCGAATCCACGCGCCTTTGTAGTCGCGCTGCAAGACCGTTTCCGTGAGTACGATGCCCGTATATTCACCACCGGAAGAACCTTGAAAATAATCGTACCAACTACGGTAGTTGCCGATGCTGTCGGGCATCACAAAGCCCGCGGGTTCCTGCAGATATATTTTGGCGATGGATGACTGTAAACTGTCCGTCACTACCGTAGCCGATACCTTCAATCCGTTGAAATAGGTGGCGGAAAGGGTGTCCAGCAGGTTGTTTAATTGCGCTTCCAAAGAAAGCGTGTCGGCCATTTCGATGCTGCGTTCTATCAGTGGCACCTGACGGATGACCTGCGTTTGCGGATCACTTACTTCCTGGGTAGTGTAGAGATAAAGATGATGAAAAGTAACGGGGCGCGGGGGCGTTTTTTTCTTTTGTTTGCAGCCGCTGATACTCGTGGCCATTCCTGTCAGCAGACATGCGATGAAGAAAATATGCAATCTTTTCATTCTTATTTTTTTCAGAATTCTCCTTGCAATTCCTGCATTTTCAGTTCCCAGTTCCACGCACTCAGCATCGCGTCTTCCAACGTATATTGGCAGTGCCAGTCCAGCAGTGTCGCTGCTTTCGTGTTGTCGGCATATACTGCGACTACATCGCCGGCGCGTCTTTCTCCCAATGTATAAGGTAACTTTTGACCGCTCACTTTTTCAAAAGCGTGAATGGCTTCCAGCACTGAAACACCGTTGCCCGATCCGAGATTGAAAATATCCACTGCCGTTTCGCTTTTGCCGGCCATTAGGTATTGCAGCGCCAGCGTGTGGGCATGCGCAATGTCGCACACGTGGATATAATCGCGGATGCAGCTGCTGTCGCGGGTCGGATAGTCGTTGCCGTACACCGTCAGCTTCGGCAGCTTTCCGGTGGCTGTCTGTGTGATGAACGGCACCAGGTTATTGGGTTTGTCCATCGGAATTTCGCCGATCCACGAAGAAGGATGCGCTCCGATAGGATTGAAATAGCGGAGCAGAATATAGCGGGCCTGTCCGGCCGGAGCCGCATTGCGGATGATGTCTTCGCCGATTTGTTTGGTATGTGCATACGGACTTTCCGCCGGTTTAATCGGCGTACTTTCCGTGACGGGCAGTTGCTCTGCATTGCCGTATACCGAGCAGGAAGAGGAAAACACGACATGCGGAATGCCGTAGGTGTTCACCGCCTCCAGGATATGCAGCAGTGAGTCGATATTGTTGCTGTAGTATTCAAGTGGTTTTACTACCGATTCCGGCACGGATTTCAATGCCGCGAAGTGAATAATGCCGACCGCGTCGCGGTGCTCGGAAATCACTTCGAAAGTAGCTTCCTTATCACACAGGTCTACCGGATAGAAGAGGGGCGCCTTGCCGGTGATTTTTTCTATGCCTTTCAGCGCATATTTTCTCGAACGGGAAAGATTGTCTATGCAGACCACTTCAAATCCATGTTCCATCAAATCCACAATAGTATGCGAACCGATATAGCCTGTGCCGCCTGTGACAATTACTTTCATGTATTAATTGTTGAATGGTGGAATTAGAGAATTAGTGAATGAATGTTATGCAGTTTAGTTGAATTTGGTAATACGGATATTGATTCTACAACTCTACCATTTTATAACTCTATAATTACTTTAATATGTCCAGTAAATACTGTCCGTAGCCGCTTTTCAGCAAAGGCTGTGCGATGTCGCGGAGTTGCTGTTTCGTGATGAATCCTTTTCGGTAGGCGACTTCTTCGATGCAGCCCACTTTCAGTCCTTGTCTTTGTTCAATTACCTGCACAAACTGTGAGGCCTGCATGAGTGAGTCGAAAGTGCCGGTGTCCAGCCAGGCCGTGCCTCTGTCCAGGATTCCAACTTTCAGTTTACCGCGGCGCAGATATTCTTTGTTGACGTCCGTAATTTCATATTCGCCGCGCGGACTCGGTTGCAGGTTTTCCGCGATTTCAATGACGTCGTTGTCGTAAAAATACAAACCCGGAACAGCGAAATTGGATTTCGGCTGTGTCGGTTTCTCTTCGATGGAGATGGCCACATTGTTGTCGTCAAATTCCACTACGCCGTATCGCTCCGGATCGGAAACGTGGTAGGCATAAATGACGCCGCCGTCAGGATCGTTGTTTTTTACCAGTAAATCTTCGAGGCCGGAGCCGTAGAAGATATTATCGCCCAGGATCAGGGCTACTTTATCCTTGCCGATAAATTCCTTTCCGATGACGAAAGCCTGAGCCAGTCCGTTCGGTACTTCCTGGATGGCGTAGCTGAACCGGCAACCGTATTTTTTGCCGTCGCCCAGCAATCGCTCAAAATTCGGCATATCGTGGGGCGTGGAGATAATCAGGATTTCGTGGATGCCGGCTTGCATCAGCACCGACAGCGGATAATAAATCATCGGCTTGTCGTAGATAGGCATAATCTGTTTGCTGATAGCATACGTGATGGGATATAGCCGGGTGCCGGAGCCTCCGGCGAGAATAATTCCTTTCATAAGGTAGGTTTAAGAAGCTTGAAAAGCCATTTATGGACAAATATTACGCAAATAAAATGAAATGTTAATAATTATCACAAAAAATACGCCCGAAAACACCCCAAAGTTAATATGTTTGTAGTAATAAATTGGGATTTTCAATTAATTATGTTAATTTTGGGTTAACAAGAAAAACTTTACAAGCACATGGCAGAAAAAACATTTAAAATCCTGGTAGTTGATGACGAGCCGGATATTTTAGAATTCTTGAGTTATAATTTAGAGAAAGAAGGCTTTCAGGTAGAAACGGCGGAAAACGGGAAACAGGCATTGGAAAAAGCCAAAAAAAGCCAGCCGGATATCGTATTGCTGGACGTGATGATGCCGGAAATGGATGGTATCGAAGCGTGCAGAACTATGCGTGAAATGCCGCAGTTCGAGCATACGATCATCGCGTTCCTGACAGCGAGAACAGAAGATTATTCTCAGATTGCCGGTTTTGAAACCGGTGCGGATGACTATATCAGCAAGCCGATTAAACCAAGAGTATTGGTGAGCCGACTGAAAGCGCTCCTGCGCCGCTACGAGGCCAAAGAATCCAAATCCACCCACCTGGAAGTGGGTAATATCCAGATCGACCGCGAGCGTTACCTGATTACTTTCGAAGGCAAGGAAATGGCCGTGCCGCGCAAGGAATTTGAATTGCTCTATCTGTTGGCTTCCAAACCCGGCAAAGTATTCAAACGTGATGAAATCCTCAATGAAATATGGGGCCGAGACATCATCGTGGGCGACAGAACCATCGACGTGCATATCCGCAAACTGCGCGAAAAACTCGGCGAGGATTTAATCAAAACAGTAAAAGGTATTGGTTATAAATTTGAAGAACAATGAGGGGAGCACCTTCACCAAATATAATATCTCTTTATACAAGTCTGGCAGTAGCATCTTTATCTACTGCCATCTTTTTGTTAGTTAACTTCATCTTTTCTTTGCACACCCCCGCGGAGTATTATTTCGTTATCGCGCTGCTGATATTCATCACCACTTTTTTCATTATCCGCTTTGTGTTGGTGCGTTTTATTTTGAACAAAATAAAAATCATCTACAAAACCATCGGCAAACCGCTGAAGTTTCAACATGAAGTGAAAGAAGGGCGCGGCAATATCCTCAAAACGGTGGAGCGCGATGTGGCGGAGTGGGCCATCAATAAAAACAAGCAGATCCGCGAACTCCGCAAAATGGAACAATACCGCAAGGAGTTTGTCGGCAACGTGTCGCACGAACTGAAAACGCCGATTTTCAATGCGCAGGGATATATTGAAACCGTACTCGACAGCGACCTCGACGATCCGGAATTTATCAAATCCTATCTTGGTAAGGCTAACAGCAATATCGAGCGACTGGAATTAATTGTAAATGATTTGCTGGAAGTGTCCAAGTTTGAATCCGGACAGATTCAGCTGGAAAAGGAAGCCTTTGATGTGGTGAAACTGGTGAAGAAAGTCATCTTTCAGTATCAACATATCGCGCAGAAGCAGGGCACTATCCTGACGGTGCACGGCAATGAAAATTCCATCTTTGTATACGCCGACCCGAAACGCATCACGCAGGTGGTGGAAAATCTTATTTCCAATTCCATTAAATACGGCCGTGAAAACGGAACAACGGATATCTATTTTCACGATCTGGATGAACAGTATCTGGTGGAAATTACGGATAATGGTCCCGGTATTTCTGAAGAACATCTGCCGCGTCTGTTTGAGCGATTCTATCGCGCGGACAAGAGCCGCAACAGAAAGATAAACGGAACGGGCCTGGGGCTTTCCATTGTGAAGAGTATTATCGAGGCCCACGAACAAACCATCAATGTGCGCAGCGATATCGGACACGGCACTACGTTCAGTTTTACCCTGCCAAAATATCAGGGTTA
>JADLAH010000189.1 GCA_020848315.1 Chitinophagales bacterium
ATGCAGGATTAAATCTATCTTTGCGCAAAATCTGCAATATGTCTGAAAGTTTACTCTCCACTACCTTAGGTCGTTTCCGACTGATAGCCATTATTGAAGGCATCTCCTACCTGGTATTGCTGTTCATTGCAATGCCGCTGAAATATATGGCCGACATGCCAATGGCGGTAAAAATCACTGGTTCTGTTCACGGGTTTCTGTTTGTAGCGTTTATGGTATTTCTGCTACTTGCCTGGGTGCAATACAAATGGTCTTTCGGCAAAGCAACACTTGCGTTTCTGTCCTCATTAATTCCTTTTGGCACTTTTGTATTCGACAGGAAAATCAAGAACGACGCGCATTAATCCAGCTTGCAATCATATCACACTTATTTATCCTGATAAATAATCAGCGCTGCATATCTATTTAACGGCTTATTTCTTATTTTTAACCCAACAAATAAGAGATTCATGTCGCAGGAACAATTCACAGCAGAGATTCAACAAGGCTATACATTTAAAGGCGCTTCCATCATACTTGGCGGTGCTATGCTGAACGGGCAATCCCTGCCGGGCCTACAGGTGAAAGTTCCGTTAAAAACGCTGAACAGGCATGGATTGATTGCCGGCGCCACAGGAACAGGTAAAACAAAATCCATACAACTCTTTTCCGAGCAACTCGCAAGAAATGGCATTTCTGTGCTGATGATGGATATCAAAGGCGACTTTTCCGGCATTGCTGCTCCGGGCAGTTTAAACCCGAAAATTGAAGAACGTGCCGCCGCTATCGGCATCAACTGGACGCCACAGGCATCACCGGTGGAACTGATGAGTATCTCCAAACAAGATGGTGTGCGACTGCGTGCGACCGTATCCGAATTTGGCCCGGTACTTATTTCTAAAATCCTGGATTTAAACGACACCCAACAAGGCGTTATTTCTATGGTGTTCAAATTCAGCGATGATGAACAACTCCCCTTGCTGAATCTGGATGACCTGAAAAAAGTGCTGCAGTTTCTGACCAATGAAGGTAAAGAAACATTTGAAAAAGAATATGGGTCTATCAGCCCTTCGACGGTGGGTACCATCATGCGCAAAGTAATAGAAATGGAACAACAGGGCGCAGGCACCTTCTTCGATGAGCCGTCTTTTGATGTCAATGATTTGCTGCGCAAAGATGAAAATGGCATGGGATATGTGAATATTGTTAGGCTCACAGATATTCAGGATAAACCCAAATTATTCTCCACTTTCATGCTGAGCCTGCTGGCCGAAGTATATCAGAAGTTTCCGGAACGCGGCGATATGGATCAGCCGGAATTGATTATCTTCATGGATGAGGCACATCTGATTTTTGACAATGCATCCAAAGCCCTGCTGGAACAGCTGGAAGCCATTATCAAACTCATTCGTTCCAAAGGTGTTGGTATATTTTTCTGCACCCAAAACCCAACGGATATTCCCCCCATTATTTTATCGCAACTGGGCTTGAAAATCCAGCATGCACTGCGTGCATTCACGGCCAAAGACCGCCAAAATATTAAGCTTGTGGCGCAGAACTATCCGGAAACCACCTACTACAAAGTGGATGACCTGATTACCCAACTCGGTATTGGTGAGGCCTTTGTTTCCGCGTTGAATGAAAAAGGTATTCCAACACCACTCGTGCACACGATGATGTCGCCGCCACAATCGAGAATGGATATTCTGTCCGACACGGAAATGCAGACCTTGATACGTCAGTCAAAATTATACAACAAGTACAACCACGAAATGGATTCTGAAAGTGCTTACGAAATACTTTCCGAAAAAATTGAACAATCCGCCAAAGAAGAGGCTGCCATTCAACAACAGAAAGAGGCGGAAAAAGAAGCGGCACGACAGGCGAAAACTACCCGCACAACGGGACGTGCGGGAAAATCCACCGTGGAGAAAATGCTGGACAATACCATGACACGTCAGGTGGCACGCACAGCCGCCCGCGAGGTAACACGCGGATTACTGGGTGTTTTAAAAGGAATGTTTAAATAAACGACATGAGCAAAATCAACCTGAAGAAAATAAATACCGACAGTCCGAAAGGCCTGGACAAAGACGCCACCAAGGCGAAAACCAAAATTCTGGTGGACGAAATCTGTGCCTTGCAGGATACCTTTATCGCGGCGCAAAAAACCTCCTTGCTCGTTATTTTACAAGGCATGGATGCCAGCGGCAAAGACGGTGTCACCAAGAATGTATTCAGCAAACTGAGTCCCATCGGGCTGCAGGTGCATTCCTTTAAAAAGCCTACAGACAAAGAGATGGCGCACGATTTCCTGTGGCGGGTGCACCAGGTGGTGCCTGCAAAAGGTGAAATCACTATTTTCAATCGTTCACACTATGAAGATGTGCTGATTCAGCGCGTGCACAAATGGATTGACATGAAAACGGTGAATCAGCGATTCGATGCCATCAATCATTTTGAAACATTGCTGGAACAAACAGGCACTAAAATCCTGAAATTCTACATGCATGTTTCACCGGAAGTACAACTGGAACGGCTGGAGGAACGAAAAATCAATCCGGAAAAAATGTGGAAACACAAAGATCAGGACTGGGAAGAACGCAAGTTATGGAAAGAATACATGAAAGCCTACGAAGATGTATTTCAGCACTGCGACAAGGCAGCTGCATGGCATATCATTCCGGCTGACCAGAACTGGTATAAAGAATATCTCGTCGCTGAAAAGGTGCGGGATACACTGAAACAAATGAAATTAACCTATCCCCCATTAGAAACCAACCAATAAGATGGCAAAACTCTGGCAAAAAAATGCACCTACCGAGCATGAACTCTCCGCAATCGTAGAAACTTTCACCGTGGGTAAAGACCGCGAGCTGGATATCCGGATGGCGAAGTTTGATGTATTGGGTTCACTTGCGCACACCCGCATGCTCGCCAGCGTTGGGCTGCTCACACAGGAAGAACTGGCGCCGTTACATGTAGCGCTCAGAGATATTTACATAGAAATAGAAAATGGCGATTTCACCATTGCGGATGAAAGTGAAGACATCCACAGCGAGATAGAATTCCGGTTGACCCAAAAGCTAGGTGAAATCGGCAAAAAGATACACAGCGGACGAAGCCGCAATGATCAGGTGCTCGTGGATTTAAAACTCTATACGCGGAGCGAAATAGAACAAATAG
>JADLAH010000190.1 GCA_020848315.1 Chitinophagales bacterium
CTTAACATAAAAAAATAAAATTTAGACAAAGCTAAAAAAATTAGTTTTAATTTAAAAAAACGAATTTTATTATTGTGTAATATTTCTGAAAAAATCTTCAAAAAATTCACCTGCCATGCAATCAGTCATCCATTATTTTGAAACCATCAATCCTATCCTCGCCGCATTTTATGCGACCCTGTTCACCTGGGGCGTAACTGCCCTCGGGGCCTCTTTTGTGTTCTTTTTTAAAAAGATGAACCGCGCCGTTTTCGACGGTATGCTCGGTTTTACGGGTGGTGTGATGGTGGCAGCCAGCATCTGGTCGCTGATAATTCCCGCTTTTGAAATCGGAGAAGGTGGCATTATCCGAAAACTGGCGGCAGCATCGGGCATTGCGGCGGAAGAGGTGGTATTATCCATGTCGGATAAGATTTCCGTGGTTTTACCGGTTATTATCGGGTTTTCTCTCGGCGGACTGTTTATTTATCTGATAGATAAAATCATGCCGCACCTGCATATCAATTTTCAGGATTCAGAACATGAAGGTGTAAAAACAGACTGGCATCGCACCACATTGCTCACGCTGGCGATTACGCTGCACAATATTCCCGAAGGACTGGCTATCGGTGTGATGTTTGGCGGTGTGGCGGCGGGCATCGACGGTGTGACTGTCTCCGGTGCGCTGGCATTGGCCATTGGTATCGGAATTCAGAATTTTCCCGAAGGAATTGCCGTCGCAATGCCAATGCGCCGTCAGGGACTGAGTCGCTGGAAGAGTTTTAATTTCGGACAACTTTCCGCAATGGTAGAACCATTTGCCGCCGTCGTGGGTGCCTGGGCGGTCTACACATTCACGCCTATCCTGCCGTATTCACTGGCATTTGCCGCCGGCGCGATGATGTATGTAGTGGTGGAAGAAGTGATACCCGAAACACAACGCGATAAATATACCGACCTGGCCACGCTGGGTTTTATGGTGGGCTTCATGGTGATGATGACACTGGATGTCGTATTGGGATAAATCACTGATTTTTTTCCCGGATGCGCTGATAGAGTTTGATTCCCGACATCAGCAAGACAACCAGCACAAACAAACCCGCGAGGCCTGTGAGCCAGCTTAAACTGGTTTTTACCACAACGAGAAATACAATAGCAAACAGCAAAACAGTGGCTACTTCATTCCAGATTCGCAGCTGTGTGGAAGTGTATTTAAATATGCCTTTTTGCTGTTGCAGAAAGATGATGTGCAAGGTGTAATGATAGATATACAGGGCCACCACAAATGCCAGTTTGATATGCATCCACGGTTGAGCAATAAAACCGGTCTGCACCAGCAGCCACACGCCGAAAATCAGGGTGATGACAGCGGACGGCCACGTGATAATATACCACAGTTTGTGCTGCATGACCTGCAACTGACGTATCAGTATACTGCGTTCCGGCTCGGGTTTGTCCTGTGCTTCGCGGGCGTAAATAAACAATCGCGGCAGATAAAACAAACCTGCAAACCAGTTCACCACAAAGATGATATGTAATGCCTTGAGATATGGATATTCTAACACGATACGAAGGTACGATTTAAGGCAATGCTTCGTATCAGCAGGGCAAAAAAAATCCCGAAGTGAACTTCGGGATATCTAATTATGTGGTGACCTTTATCTTGCTTTCACCGTGGTGGTCTCATTGATCCAGCAGTCGATGGTGTAAGGAGCACCGATTTTTAATTTCTTGGCTGCAATCTCTGCTTTGGTAGGCAGATATTGTGTATAGGTGTCTATCATTTTTTGTGCTTCCTGTTTGGTTTCATCATTGCCCACTTCAATGGCTTTTCTGAATTCATCAAACGCCGGCCACAGTACTATCTGGCTTTTGAAGCCGGTACCGGGACCGCATAATTTTCCGCTGCCTGCATACAAAGTACCAATCAGCAGGTGCGCCTTGCCCAAAGACGGATTGTACACCAACGCTTGTTTTGCTAAATCTCTGGAAGCAGAGAAGTCGTTTTTATCGGCTTTCAGCGAAGCGAGGATATAGTACAAATCAGCTCTTTTGGAAGAATCTGCTTCTTTCGCTGCCGCGTTTTCGTATAACACGTAGGCAGAGTCGAAAAGTTTGTTTTTCATATAGATGCTGCCCAAACGGATAGCGTAGCTATAGTTTGGATCCATCGCATTGAGCTTTTTCAGCAACTCCACATTGGTTACGCTGTCTGCGCAGCCGCGTGTTTTTGTGTATACGGTGCGAATCGTTTCCAGGTCATTCGGATTTTGCTGATATTTTTTCATGTAAATTTCCATCAGCTTGGCGCAATCTGCCGGATCTGATTTGTCCGCAAAGTTTTGGGTAAACAAATCATCTATCAGCGTTTTCACTTCTTTGTACGCCTGCAGTTGCTTGTTGCCCGGCTGCGCGATATTTTTATCTACCACCGCTGTCAGTTCATCGTATTTTGCTTTCACCAAATCTTCCGTAACGGCAGCGTCTTTGCCCAACTGGTTGATGAGTAATTTGAAATACGTCTGTATGTAATAAGGGAAAGCTTTGTCTCCGCTTAATTTCAATGTTTTTTCCAGTGCGACACGGGCTTCCGGAATATCCGCGTTTTTGCCGTATTTCAACAGGTCGATGGCTTTTTTACCCAACATATATTCGTTGTCGCCGATACATTCTTCCTGTTTTTTATACACCTGAAACAAGGTGTCTATGTAGTTCTGACGCAGTGTTGCATCCGTGGTATTCTGGATAAAATGCGTATACATGGCAACCCCGTCAATAAATGTCTGATTGCGGAATGCCGGCGCATTGTTAAACATGTTTTTCCACTGGTCGTATCCTTCAGAATAAAGATTCTTTTTAAAGAATTCGCGGTAGATAGAATAAGCAGGGGTTGTTTTCAAACTATCTCCGGCGATGTAACGCGGACAATTCTGGGCGGATGCCCATCCCCATGTTGCCAGAAACAATCCAAATGTCAGGATAATTTTATTCCAGTTTCTCATTTTCTGTCGGTCGTTTTTTTATTAATAGTATTTACGTTTTACAAACCATCTGTCATTTAATGAAATGCCGAATTTCAGGCGGAAAAAGTTCTCGCGCACCAGGTTTTTCTGGATGGTACCGCGGCTGCCCGCTTCCAATCCGATGCTGAATGCGTAGGTATACAATTTCTGCAATAATCCTTCTTCATTGGCTGTCGTGATGATAATCGGTATGCCTACTCCAAAGTTTATGCCAAACTCATTTATCGCCTGATCATTGATAGTGATATTGGTACGTGTATAGTTAAATCCGGCGCGGTATTTCAGGCGGGTGAAGAACTTGGAAAAATTCTTGTCATTCGGCAAAAACTCACCACCGGCAGCTACTCTCCAACTGTTGCTGAGTCGCGAAGCGGCATTGTCCTCAAATCCGCGGTACTTACTCCACGGCTGAAACTTAAAGTCGACGCCGGCTTTGAATTTCACACCTCGGGATACCATAATACCCACGTTCAGCGTGGCGGGAATCCTGACGTTAACAGACTGGTTTAATCCTTCATACAACGTATCCAGTATTTTGCCGGCCTGCACGCGTGGCTGGATGTAATCCGTGATATAGTCATTGATACCTGCATCCGTATTTCTGCCGGCCAGATAAGCCGATGCGAAAGTGTAGATGCCATTATCGACATAGGATCCTTTTCCTAATTTTATCGGTGCAGAACCCGATAAGCCAAATACAACATTGTAAATTTTATTGCTGTCTTTCTTGCTTTTCACATCCAGCACATATTGCGCCCCGGCATTCCACATGAAACTGCTGATTTTGGCATTAGTGAAAGACCAGGTGGTATAGGCCGTGTTGTCGAAACTGCCGCCTTGATTTAGTGGGAATGCAAGTGCATTATTATTCAGTTTTCCAAAAAGATATCCGACATTAAAGCCAACCTGAAATCCTTTGTATTTAAATCCGTTGCCCCACGACAGGTTGTAAGTCGTACCGGAGCCTTCATATTCCACCTGCACGACATTGGCACTGTCATATACCGCATTCTGCGAAATGAGATAATCCTTTGCCGTAAATGGCAACAGAGACGCGCCCGTAGTCCAGTATTTGTTTACCGGAAAAAACAGAGAAAGGTAGTTCAGGCTGAAGCTGTTCTGTTTAGCCTTCAGATTCTGTGTTTTTATTTTACCGAAATTGCCGGAAAATCCTGC
>JADLAH010000191.1 GCA_020848315.1 Chitinophagales bacterium
ACGTGTCCGGCCATCATAATGGCGAGGTCGCTCATGATCCAGTGCGCGCAGTTTTTCGAGATAATCGCGATTTTGCTTTGCGGCGGCAGGTTCAGGGAGCGCAGGTAGGCCGCCATTCTGCGTATTTCGTCGTCTGCTTTTTTCCAGGAGATATGTATCCATTCTCCGTTAAAAGGTTGTCTCAGGAAGGTTTTGTCCGGCTGTACAGCCACCCAGTGGTTGAATTTATCAACAGGTGATAATATTTGCATACTTGTAAATAGTTAGAGATGAACGGTATTAAGGACACTAAATATAAGCAGTAAATACTAAATTTTAACACTGGATTCATTTTTTTATCAGAATTTTTTAACAAGGATGCCTTTTCTGCGAGATACTATGTAAAATACACAGATAAACAAAAACGGCTGCCTCATACATGGCAGCCGCTCCCAATTTTTTCCGATTTGTAGTCTTTATGAAATGGAAATTGTTTTGGTTTTGTTTTCCGGAACTTGTTTTGCTTTTTTCGGAACGTGGATGTTCAGAATGCCATTTTCGTAGCCGGCCTGAATTTTTTCCGTGTCGATGGTTTCTTCATCTACGGTAAAACTGCGTTTGAAAGAACTGAAGCTGAACTCTCTGCGGGTGTATCTGCCTTCTTTGTCTTTTTCTTCTTTTTCCTGTTTGGTTTCGGAAGAGATAGTCAGTACGTTGTCGTTGAGTTCCACTTTGATGTCTTCTTTCTTTAAACCCGGAGCGGCCACTTCAATCTTGTATTCATTGTCATTTTCCAGAATGTTTACCGCCGGAATGCTCTTGGTCAGGTTGCTGAAGCCGTTGGTTTTAGGACCAAATTCAAATAAATCCTTGGCAAAAAAATCATCCAGTAATGCCGGAAATGAATTGTAAACGCCTGCGTTTCTTTTAATGAGTGTCATAACTTTGTATTTTATATGGTTAGAAATGTTTGTTTAGCCTGTATGGTACAAAAGATACACCAAAGGAATTTTCAGGAAAAAGTAACAGACAGGAAGTATAAATTATGCCATAATGGCTGATTTGTCTATAGAAAACAAGACATTATGTCTTTTTATGTAAAAAGCTTGTTTTCTTAGTGGTAATCAGATAGGTTTGGAGGCGGATGGCGTTTTGTTTCAGGTGTCTTTTCACGGTCGGTTTCACCCAAGCGTAGGCCATCAGTTTGCTGAGCAAGCCATTTGTCGAAGTGCGGAAGGTCGTCTTCAGCCATGTGCCGTCCTCAGCAGGCTGTAGGGTATAGGTAATCTCCACTTTCTGTTTTCCGGATAGCAGCCATTCTTCTTTCAGCCACCGGTTTTCCTGACAGGCAGTAACCGTGGCGGTGCCGCTGCCATTGTTGTCACTTTTCCAGAAACAACTTGCACCTTTGCCGGAAGCAATGGAATTGTAGGTAGCAATGAGCGATTTATCCGTGCAGAAACGCTGTTCCCAGTGCGTTCTGTTTTTCAGGCAGGATAACTCCGAATACACCGCAGCCGGTGGCGATGCTATGTAGTGTTGTTGCTGGACGGACCATTCCGCCGGCATAAAGAAACCTGCTATCATCACCAATACACCCAGAGTCAGGGTGCAGTATAACAACCCACGCACGACTTTCATACATATGGTTTTTTCGGTAATTCAATTTACACCATAAAGCCATGCGCGTGTGTTATTTTTTACAGCAGTTTCTCGTTGTTTTTATGGCGTTCGCTGTCGCGAGCCGTCTTTTTTGCCAGATTTTTTTCCAGCGCAGCGGTCAGATCCACGCCCGTCTGATTGGCAATACACATCAGTACAAAAAGCACATCGGCCAGTTCATCGCCCAAATCCTTGTCTTTATCCGACTCCTTGAATGACTGTTCGCCGTACTTGCGCGCGATGATACGCGCCACTTCGCCCACTTCCTCGGTGAGGATGGCCATATTGGTCAGTTCATTGAAATAGCGCACTCCGGTGGTATTTATCCATCGGTCGATGGTATTTTGGGCTTCCTGAATCGTCATCTGCTTGTTTTGAACTAAAATTAGTAAGTTAATTTGTACTTTTGCATAAATAGTTTTGTCGACAGCGGAAGCGCAAGCTTCCGGCAACGAAATCATACGCATGAATACAATTTTAATCACAGGAGCCACCTCCGGCTTTGGCGAAGCCTCGGCACATAAGTTTGCACAAAACGGATGGAATATCATCATCACCGGTCGCCGGAATGAACGACTGCAAGCATTGCAATCCGCGCTGCAACAACAGTACGGTGTGGAGGTATTGTCATTGTGCTTCGATGTGCGCAAGCTGGAAGAAGTGAAAGCTGCTGTCGCGCAGCTCAGTGGTCCGTGGAAGGAAGTGGATGTGCTGTTGAATAATGCAGGACTTGCGGCCGGTCGCGGCCCGATTCAGGAAGGTGTGTATGATGACTGGGAGCAAATGATAGATACCAACGTCAAAGGCTTGTTATATATGACCCGCGAGGTGTCGCCGCTCATGATGGTGCGCAAAAAAGGCCATATCATCAACGTGGCATCGCTCGCAGGCTGGGAAGCTTATGGCGGCGGCAATGTGTATTGCGGCACCAAGCATGCGGTGCGTGCCATTACGCGCAGTGCCCGTATCGATCTGTTGCCTTATAACA
>JADLAH010000192.1 GCA_020848315.1 Chitinophagales bacterium
AGGTGTTCACCAATTCTACATATTAAATTCAGGTGCAGTACTTCAAGGCTTAATTGCACAGTAATTAAGGTGCCGGATGCATAACTTATCCTTAAAGATGCAGGTAAAACGGACGGAGCAATGCACTTGCCGCCGCCGAATATTGCTGGTCGTTGTCTTTGATGATCAGTTCTTCTGTGCGCATCTCAATGGCATTTCTGCCAAACAGTATCATGCATCTGAAAAATGAATGTTTGGGAGTTGGCTGCACTTTTAATGCACGTTCCGGATATAAATGGTGTTGCCTCGCATTGTCAATCAACTCCTGCATTCTGAAATAGGGCAGCAGGATAGCCAATTTCCCTTCCGGATGCAGCAGCTGCGCTGATTTGTTTAGCAAAGCATCCAATGTCAGCGTAGTCGCGTGTTTGGCGCTTTGTTCATCGCTGTCTTCTGATAGCACCGACTGCTCGTAAAACGGCGGATTGCTGACAATAAGGTCATATAACTTCGGTGTCGTAAAGGCAAGTATGTCTTCGTGGTGTACGCGAATGCTATCGTGCCACGGCGATGATGCAATGTTTTCTTTCGCCTGCAAAGCAGCAGCTTCCTCCAGTTCAATGGCATCAATCGCTGCGTTGCTTCGTTGCGCCAGCATCAGCGATAATAAACCGGTGCCTGTGCCGATGTCCAATATGTTGGTCGGACCGGAGTCTAATGGAATCCATGCGCCGAAAAGACAGGAGTCGGTGCAGACCTTCATCGCGCAGCGATCCTGGTGAACGGTGAATTGTTTAAACTGAAAATAGGTGTTTCCCACGCCGCAAAGGTATTTATTTCCTGCGATTGGCATGGTATCATTAGGGGATTTCTGAAAAATGTATTAATTTACCACTTCATTTTTTTAACCTTAAAAAGTATGCTGGAGTCTATCATTCAATTTTTTACCCAAAACGATTATTACTATTTTAAACTGGCTACCATTCCATTGGTCAGCGGGTTTATCGGTTGGTTTACGAACTGGCAGGCTATCGTAATGACGTTTAGTCCGATTGATTTTGTCGGAATAAAACTGGGAAAACTGAAACTCGGATGGCAGGGGATTATCCCGGCAAACGGACCGAAAATGGCAGGAATCACTGTCGATTTGATGACGCAGAAACTGATTAAGGTAGAAGAGATTTTTGAGCGCCTGAATCCGCAAGATGTGGCCAATGAAATGGGCCCGCACATGCAGCAGATTTCTGAAAATGTGGTGAATAAAATCATGAAAAGAGATGCACCCACTATCTGGAAAAATATTCCGGAAGCCGTAAAGAAGCAGATCTTCTCCCGTACTTCTCAGGATATTCCGATGGCGATTAAAACCATGATGGAATCCGTGAAAACCAATATACACGATTTACTGGATCTGAAAAAAATGTGTGTGGATGCTATCGTGAAAGACAAGCAGCTGGTGAATGAGATCTTCCTGAAATGCGGTAAGGAAGAATTTAAGTTTATTGAGATTTCCGGCTGGTGGTTCGGTCTGATATTCGGTATCGGACAAATGATGGTGTGGCATTATTTTCCATATGATTGGACACTTCCGGTGGCCGGCATCATCGTGGGGTACGCCACCAACTGGCTGGCCTTGAAGATGATTTTTGAACCCCGACACCCGAAGAAATATTTCGGTATCACCTTTCAGGGGATGTTTCTGAAAAGACAGAACGAAGTATCTGCGGAATATGCAAAAATTATCGCGGCTAAAGTGCTGAACTCCGAAAATCTCTGGGAACATATGCTTAATGAAAGCGATGGAGACAGGATGTTTAAACTGATAGAAGAACACGTGGAGGAAGGTGTGGAGAATGCGACCAAAGGCCTGGCGGAGCCTATTGCCAGAATGCTGGTGGGGACCGAACGTTATATGTCTACGAAGCAGCTGATTATTAAAGAAATTGTCGTGCAATTGCCGGCGAAACTCCGCAATCTGTATGGCCTCACCGACAAGGCTTTTGATATCGAAAATACCATGCGCGAACGTATGCAGGCTATGAATCCCGATGATTTTGTGGGTGTACTGCGTCCTGCATTTGAAGAGGAGGAATTGAAGCTTATTCTGGTGGGTGCCGTATTAGGCGGTCTTGCAGGGTTAGCACAGCTGATGTTTGTATTTGCATAATATCGTTGTCACATAAAGATGAAAAGGGCGGAATAATTTCCGCCCTTTTCATTTACTGAAATCTTGTTTTAAAATCCGAACGCATAGTATTTGCGGCCGTTGTCCTGTGCATATTTGCCTTCCAACAGGATGCCGCTGCCTTTCGCTTCACCCAGTAGTTTTTCCAGGTCTTCTTTTTTGGAGATGGCTCTGTTGTTCACCGCCGTAATGATAAACCCTTCCTGTATGTTCGTATTCTGCGATACAACACCGTCTTTTATTTTCGTTACTTTCAGTCCGCCGGCAACGCCCATTTTCTTAGCTTCCAGTGTGCTGATTTCCGCCACTTCTATGCCCAATATATCGAGTACGGCACCCTGATTTTCTTTATCGTTTTTAGCCAGCAGGGAAGTCGTATTGTCTTTGGATTTCAGAGTGACTGTTTTTTCAATCGTTTTTCCATCCCTTCTGATTTCCAGCGTCACCTTGTCGCCGGGGCGATAGCGTGCGATATGTTCCTGCAGGTCGGCGGAATTTCTGATGTCCGAATTGCCGACTTTCATAATCACATCACCGCGTTTCACACCGCCGTCTTCGGCAGCGCTGCCTTTGTTCACCTCCGCGATGTAGGCACCCTGAATCTTATCCAGCTTAAGGTCTTTCGCCAGTTCATCGTCTACCTCGCGGATGTTGACACCGAGGAAACCGCGCTGTACCATGCCGAAGTCCATCATATCTTTCACCACCTTGTTCACCAGATTGGACGGAATCGCAAACGAATAGCCCGCATACGATCCGGTGGGTGTGGCAATGGCAGAGTTGATGCCAATCAGCTGACCGTTTAAGTCAACGAGCGCACCGCCACTGTTGCCGGGATTCACCGCCGCATCGGTTTGTATAAACGATTCTATCGCCAGATTGCCGGCTTTTTCTCTGAGGATATTGATGTTTCTGGCTTTGGCGGAAACAATACCCGCCGTTACGGTAGAAGAAAGGTTGAACGGATTCCCTACGGCCAGCACCCATTGCCCGATCTGCACATCGTCGGAGTTGGCAAAAGACAGGAACTGCAAATCTTTTGCATCAATTTTCACCACCGCGAGGTCGGTACTTGGATCAGTGCCAATGATTTTGGCGCTGTATTCGCGATTGTCATACAAGTTCACCTTTATTTCATCCGCGCCTTCCACGACGTGGTTGTTGGTGACGATATACCCATCCGCGCTGATAATCACACCGGAGCCGGAGCCTTGCTGCTCGCGCTGCGGCATGTCGAACGGAGTGCCGCCGAACGGATCGCCGAAGAAATAGTACAACGGATTCATATTCCGACCGGAAGTTTTTTTGGCTTTGATGGTGGTGTTGATATGCACTACGGCAGGTGTACTGACCTTGGCGGCCTGCACAAATCCGTCGTTTGGTAAATTGCCGTTATAGCTCGCCAGTTGCACCGGAACAGTGCTGCTCTGTGACAACGCTGCCGCACTTTCCCGTTGCTGATAGTGACTCACGCCCAAAGCGACCGCCGCACTGATTAAGCCGGCCACCAGATATGTACTGTACTTTTTCATGGAATTACTTTTTTATTTCATTACCTGCAAATTTCAATCCCAATTGCATGAAACGCATCTAAAAATTTGCAAATACGGGTTAAAAAAAGTTAACTATAGAAATAGGTTTAATGTGACGGGGAAGCCGTATTTTTGTATCATGAAACTTCATTTTTACAAGTACCAGGGCACGGGCAATGATTTTGTGCTGATAGACAACAGAAACGGCACATTCGGACCACACGATGTGGCATTTATCAGCTTTCTGTGCGATCGCCGCATGGGCATTGGTGCCGATGGATTGATGCTGCTGGAAAATGCGGAAGGCTATGATTTTAAAATGGTTTATTTTAATGCGGATGGCCGCGAAAGCACCATGTGCGGCAACGGCGGACGTTGTATCTCCGCCTTTGCGCATCACCTTGGTATAGTGCAACAAAGAGGACATTTCATCGCGATAGACGGAGAACATCCGTTTGAAATAAACGGTGATATCGTCAAGTTGAAAATGATTGATGTGGAACGCATCCTGCCGGAAGGCAATGATTTCACGCTGTTCACCGGATCACCACACTATGTGGGCTTCCGAAGAGATATCGCGGCAATGCCTTTGGTAGAAGAAGCCCGCCGTATCCGATACAACGACACGTTCCGCGAGAAGGGTATTAATGTGAATTTTGTGGAATACAAAGACGGGCAGTGCAGTATGCGCACCTATGAGCGCGGTGTGGAAGATGAAACACTTTCCTGTGGTACCGGCACCGTGGCCGTAGCGCTCTGTGTGGCGCAACAGCAGGGAATGGACTCGGGCAGCGTCGGCATTCAGACGCCGGGCGGCAAACTGAGCGTGCATTTTGTCCGAGATGGCAACGCTTTTCAGGATATCTGGCTTGAAGGACCGGCACTCAAAGTGTTTGAGGGGCAGATAGAAAGATAAGAATTAGCGCCGTTGAATCCAGATAAAAGAATGACGGGAATCTGTATCTTTACTTTCAGAATATTCATTAATATCCATTGCGCAGGCAGGTAGTATGATAAAAATATACAAGAAATCAGGGGATGAACTGGTGCTGCTGCAGCAACCGGAAAGCGATTGCTGGATCAACATCGCGCCGCCATTCAATATGGATCAGCTCGAGCAGTTGTCAAAGCAACTCGATGTGCCTTTTTCCTTTATCGTTGACTGTATCGACCAATATGAACGTTCCCGCTATGAAAGGCAGGATGATGCCAAACTGATTGTTATCAATACACCTATTCTGAATGAAGGATTCGATCTGGAAGATGAGGCTACCTATATCACCATTCCGGTGGGGATTATCATTATTCCCACCATGCTGTTGACGGTGTCTTCCGTGAATAATCCGACCATAGAATGGTTCGAGAAAAACCTGATGCGACATGTGCAGATAGAGGATAAAAGTCTGTTTGTAATCAAGATTTTTGAGCGCAATGTCTATTATTTCCTGCATTACCTGCGCGAAATCAACAAGCGCATTTCCCAGATTGAAAAGGAACTGAATTATTCGAGTCGCAATCAGGAACTGAACAAGTTGTTGCATCTGCAGAAGGCGTTGATTTATTTTGTAAATGACATTCGCGCGAATGAGATGGTGCTGCTCAAAATACAACGCACGGATTTCCTGAATCTCGCGGATGCACCAAATGCGCAGGAGATATTTCAGGATATACTGATTGATAACTCGCAGGCGCTTGAAATGGCGAATGTATACTCCAACATCCTGGGTAATATGATGGGTGCTTTCGGCTCCATTATTTCCAATAATCTGGGGCATGTCGTAAATCGTCTGACCGCGGTGACCATCGCGCTGATGCTGCCTACGCTGGTGGCCGGTATCTATGGTATGAATGTGGATCTGCCGTTTCAGCATCATCCGCACGCTTTCACGATTGTCATCCTCATCAGTGTCGCGGTGACATTCTCTTTTGTGTTTTATTTCAGAAAAAAACGCTGGTTGTAAATGAATACAGATCTATCCACCATTCGCAGTGTGCTCATCTATTTTGCGGGCATCGTGACGCTGTTTCTCCTGTACTTACTGCAGGATCTGCTGGTGCCGCTGATGATGGCCATGTTCATCGCGCTGCTGCTGCAGCCGACCCTCGTGTGGATGGATAAAAGAAAAATTCCTTTTCTGTTGAGTGTGAGCCTGGTTTGGGTGTTGCTCATTTCCATTTTTCTCTTTATCGGTGCCATCATTTATAAAAACGGTCTGGATATCTACGAACAGAAGGAGTATATTTTGCAGCAAACCAATATCAAACTCGCGCCGCTGTTTAAGGCGTATACCAATTTCACTGGCAAAGCGTTCAATCTGGAAACGTTATTGTCTAATATGGTGTCGCAGATGTCTTCGGAAGCGATCATGCACAATTCCGGTTCTATCTTCGGAATGCTCGGCACTTTATTTGAAGAGGTGCTGCTCACGGCCATCTATCTGTTTATCCTGCTTTCCGGAATTATGAAGTACGAAAATTACCTGCAGTATCTGGGCGGAGAGGAGCGAAGTACCAAATATATTACGGCATTCGAGGAAGTGAAAAGTTCTATCGTGTCTTACATGAAAATCAAATTTATCCTGAGTTTGCTCTATGGTCTCGGTGTGGTTCTCATTGCGTGGCTATTCGGGTTGCAATTTGCTTTTTTCTGGGGTTTTATCGGGTTTATACTCAATTTTCTGCCGGTGTTTGGCGCCATCATCGGACTGGTGCCGGTGTTCATCATGAGTGTCATACAGTTTGATTCCATTTATACGGCCATTATCCTCAATGTGCTGATTTATGCCTATCATTTTGTGCTGGCGTCCGTGCTGGAGCCGATTTTACTGGGTAACCGCACTTCTTTGAATTCCATTGTCGTTATCATGGGATTATTGTTCTGGGGTTATCTGTGGGGAATTTATGGCATGTTCCTGTCCGTACCGCTGATGGTATTAACCAAAGTAATTATCGGGCAAATTCAGGGCACGGATGTCGTCGTCCGCTTGCTGGGTACGCAGGAGAAATGATGGGTGATTTATTTTTCTCCAATATTCTATTATTTTACCAAAGCTAATTTCGCAATATCCGCTTTTTTATATTTCATTGCTTTCCTATCTTGCGGCTATGAGATTCGAATATTCCAACAACATACACTGCACCAAAGAAGAAGCCTGGGCTTTAATCACCGATCTGGAGCGCCGTCCGGAATGGATACACTTTCAGGAAAAATGCTACTGGCTCGATCAAAAGCCGGGCATGATAGGCTCCACTTTCCAGGAAAAAGAAGTTTTTCTGGGTTTTCATATGAATGTAAATTACAAGGTGACCGCCTGGAAGGAATATCAGCAGATGACCGCCCGCTGCGACATGCCACCATTCCATCAGACAGTAGATGTGGTAGTCAGAGACAACAACAACGGCACGGTGTATTGCGCCCTGATTATTGAAGCTAAAATGGGTGTCCTCGGATTGCTGCCTAAGTCGCTGATAAAAAACAGGGTAGACGCGATTGTCCAACCAATGGTGGATAAATTCAAGGAGATTCTGGAAGCAGAAACGAAGTTGTAATCGCCGTTTCTTTACTGTTGCGTATCATTCCGTTTAACATTAATTAATCCTTTTTTGTGTCAAATATCCCGACACCTCAATGCGTATTTGAACTAATTGGGTTAACTTTGTTAGCTTTTTTAACTTAGTTAACTATTATGCCTTTACAACAAAGAAGAAGCAGAGAAAAAGTGCAGATGCGCCAGCTTATCTTGGATGCTGCGAAGGATTTAGCCGCACAGCATGGCTGGCAGAATGTGACTATCCGGAAACTTTGCGCACAAATCAATTATTCCGCACCGATTGTCTATCAATATTTTGATACCAAAGAATGCCTGATGCAGTCGCTGCGAAAAGAAGGTATGTCGCAGATGGCCGTCAAGATAAAGTCAATCTACGAATCAGAAAAGAATCCGCA
>JADLAH010000193.1 GCA_020848315.1 Chitinophagales bacterium
GGAAGTTGATATAAGTTGCAGGATTTTCTTAAATTTGAAGTATGTTAATGCCGTTGGAATATCATTTTCCCAGCAATACCGTATCTGCCAAACGGTTGGATGCCTTGCTTGCCAGCGGATATTTCAGAACCGGCAATTACCTGATGCGGACAAGGGTGCTGTATTTCAATGAACAAATCCTGAATACACTGCACATCCGCATATTGCTGGAGGAACACAGTTTTTCCAAAAGTATGCGCAAACTGCTCCGGAAAAATTCCGAGCGATTCACCTGGCATATACAGCCCTATAAAATCACCCCGGAAAAAGAATTGCTGTATAAAAAACACCGCATTCGTTTCAAAGGCAATTCCTCGCCGAACCTGACTGCCTATTTGTTTGACAATTACAACAAAAATGTTTTCAATACTTTTGAAATCAACTTGTACGACAACGGGCGATTGGTCGGATTCAGTTTCTTTGATGTGGGGCTGACCAGCATGGCCAGTATTATCGGTATCTTTGATCAGGCTTATGAAAAATACAGTCTGGGTATTTATACGATGCTCCTCGAAATTGAGTATGCGAAATCACTGCAGCTGAAATATTACTATCCCGGTTATGTGGCACATGAGCCCTCTCAGTTTAATTACAAACTCAGACTCGCGGAGAAATTTGATTATTATGACTGGTATACCCGGCGCTGGACTTCATTTGAGAAGCGCAATAATCGGCCGAAAGTAAATGATTTTCTGAGTGAGAAAATGAATGTGGCCAAAGAGTGGCTGAATGAATTGAAAATACCATTCACAGAACTGTTTTATCCTTTCTTCTATATGGGAAGTATGTATCCGAAGTCAGATTGCGTGAAAGGGGTACACCACCTGCTGCTGCACAATTTTGAGATGGAGGGGTTGTTTTACATGATAGAATTTCACCCCGAAAAAATGGAATTATTGCTGGTGGGTGCAACGGTACATAAATATCAGTTTGAAGAAGAAGTGACGGCCTCAGATGCCTTTGAAGACAATAAATGGAAAAGGGTGTTGCTTTATCTGCATCCGCAGATTCCTGTTCGCAGCAGTTATGAATTGTATGCGGGCTATGTCTTCCTGCAGGAATTATTCCGTCAGCATCTGCAGGGTATTGCCTCCGGCGCCCGGATTATACCCTAGCTTATACAGCGTAAGGCAGCATATTGCGGATATGTTTTTTTAGTATCTTTATGTTATGGACATTACCAAGCTTCTTCCAACAGCACAACGTGTACTGCGGCATTACGATATCACTTTCCTGTCTCCCAAGGAATGGGCTACGTTAATCCAGTATGGTAAGATAAAGTCCTTCAAGAAAGGCGAGAATTTCATTACAGCCAATCATCTCAATACCAAGATTGCCTTTATCCTGAAAGGCGGATTTCGTTTTTTTTACACAAAAAATGACAATGAAATCACCTGTCTGCTGGCCTTCGAAAACGGTTTGATTGGTAGTTTCGAATCCAATATCCTGAAACAGCCCTGTACACAAACCATACAGGCGATAGAAGACAGTGAGTTGTTTATCATTGATTACAAAGACCTGGAACAACTGTATGACAAAAGCCCTAAATTTGAACGGGTCGGCAGGTTGATTCTGGAATATTATCTCGCTTTTTTACAGCAGCGAATTACCTCTTATCTCCTTGATACACCGGAAGAGCGCTACATGCGTCTCATTCGGGAAACACCGGATCTGCTGAATCGCGTGCCGTTGCAGTATATCGCTTCTTACATTGGTGTCACGCCGGTTTCGCTGAGTCGTATCCGCAAAAGAATCCTGAAAAAATAAGCAGATGAAGTTACTGTCCCTGCTGTTGTTTCTCCTCTTTTCGCTTCACCTGCAAGCCGAAGATCGCATCATTCAAAAGATGGCGGATGCTGTTTGTTCGTGTATGAAAGAACAGGAGGTGAAAAAATCATCTTCGGAAATATCCGTAAGTGTGGCAGAGTGCGTGGTAGACCGTTTGTATCCTTACAGGAAGTCGGTGAAAAAACTCCTCCGCAAGATTATAAAAGAAGATAATGAAGGCGAAGACCTGGATGCATCGGAGGACTTTGAAGAAGCCTTCGATACCGCCTTTGCGGAGGATTGTCCCGGCCGGAGATTCAGCCTGTGGGATCTTTCTCTGTATATCCGCTGATTGGTTTATTTGTCGTATTCCGCCTTCGTGTATTTTTTAGGTACATATTTTCTGTTCACCAGCGGTTCTGTGCGCTTGTTCAGGAATGACTCACCGTCTTTACGGTCTCTGTTGATCAGCGGTTCCGTACGTTTGTTAACCAGTTTTTTGTTGGGGTCAAAGTTGGGGTTTGCTTTCTTAACGGTTGTTGTATTGCTTTTTTGTGGCGGATTGCCTGCAAATGAACGGTGGCTGCATACAAAGAAGATAACCAATACGGCGAAGATGGCTTTGAGGTGTTTGCTGTAGTTTTTCATGGTGTTTATTTTTTTGATTTGTTTGATGATGTAAAGATAGTACGCACTTTTTTCCGCGACTTCAGGGGAAAATGCCGGTATGAAAATTCAGGGTTTTCCTTAGGGTAAAAAAACGGCAGCAAATGATTTATAGATAATCCGCCAAAGCCTTTTCCAGCAAAGTAAGATCAGGCATGAACAGTGTGAAGCCATCCGCATGCTCCAATTGTGTCAAAGCTTCTTTTACAGAAAGCGTGGATTGCGAACAAGCAACGGCTTGTCCTGTCGCGGACAGCGACTGAGCCAGAAATTCCTGTTCCGTCTGTCCTTCTGCCGGAATCAGAATGGCCTTTTTCCCCAGCACCGCCAGGTCCATGACGGTTGAATAACCTGACCTGCAGATGATGGCACCGGCTTTCTGCAATGCGGAAAACAGGTCGTTGGTGTTCAGGTATGAAATAACAGTGAGCGGTCCGTCTTGTGTAATAGTCTGCTGTGCCGTTTTGCCTTGCACCAATACAGATTTCAGTGGCAATGCCCGAAGTTGTTTCGTCAGTTTTTTTTCCAGTTCACTGCGTTGCGGCTCGGGGCCGGACAAAACCGCCAGTACATCAAAGTCCAGGTCGTCAATAAAGGAAGCCTGTTTGATATAGCCGCTGAATCGGCTTTGTATGCCGATATATTTTGCCGGCAGAGGAAAGGATATGCCGTGTGATAATTTTCCGGATAAATTGCTATTGCTTTCCTCGTCCGGAATCCATAAGGCGTCGAAACGTTTTATCTGCTGTAAATGCAGCCGCAGAAAAACGGGATTCATCCACTGAAAAGGAGTGGGTGCCTGCAGTGCAACCTGATGACAGATAAAAATGCTTTTCACGTCATGATGACGCACGCCGTAGCGGTTATCAGAAATAATAAGTCCGATTTTTTCACGTGCTGCAATCTCCGCCGTCATGTTGTTTTCTGCTTGTATGGTGCGCAGGATTTTGGGTGTCTGTAACAGCGCATGAAACGATGCGTTCCTGCCCGAAGGATAGGTGATATTATAACCCGGCAATTCGTAGTAAGTAAGGTTAGGGTATTGTTCCTTTAGCAAGTAGAGAGAATCGCCGTTGCCGGCAATGACCACGCGTTTTCCTTTCTGCAGGAGCATATCTATCAGCGGCATGCAGCGGGTGGCATGTCCGAGTCCCCAGTCGAGCGGAGCAATTAATATATTACCGGTGTTTCCCAAGTGACTTGATAGCATCTAAAAATAGGAAATAAAGTGCAATCCGTTATCGCAGTTTTCTGCCTTTCCAGGTGTAGGGCAAAATATTGCCGAGTGTGCCTACAAACGGAATGTACCAGATATGCCACAGTTCGCTGAGCAGGAAGGTTTTCATCAGGTCGGTGCGTCTGAAGAAGGAAGCGGCGCTTGATAAAAAGAAAAAATCGGTGACCGTTTTTGCAATTATCTGTATAATCAGTACGATGGCAATAAGCAATGCTGGCAGGAAATTAATCAGCCCGATTAAAGTCGGATTGGGGAACAGCATTGAATGAACAACATTCCACAGAAAATAAAAGGCATTGAGCCAGATACTCAATACAAACAGATACACCAGGCCTAATATTAGTGTGATGCGTTTATCCTGATAGCTGCCGGATTTGCTGGTCCAGCGGAAACGTTGTTGCAGAAATTCGCGCAATGTCGGCATGGGCGGCGTATAGACGATGGCCTTTTCATGTTTCAGAAAATGAACGCCGCCCCGGAACTGCTGTGCAATTTTATAGACCAGCAGCATGTCATCGCCACTGGCTTTATCATCAATACCCTGATAGCCATTCACTTGCAGAAAAGCCGCTTTTTCATACGCCAGATTGGCGCCGTTGGCCATATTATACATTTCCATTTCCAGGGATGCCGCCGTGATGGCCTGCATGCCGCAGAAATCCAGTGTCTGAAATTTTTCGAAAGAAGATTTATCCTGATAAAAACAAACCGGCGCAGCAATCAGCTTGCACGGGTGCTGTTCATATTGTGTAACGATGCTGCGTATCCAGTCTTTCTGTACGCGGCAGTCGGCATCCGTCGTGATAATCAAGTCGCCTTTGGCGAGCTGTACCGCGGCTTCTATCGCCCTTTTTTTGTAAGCGGAAGTCTGGTGGGCATCCGGCAGCAATGCCGACAATTGTTGAATATGAATGCGCTTGTCGCGGTCCGCGAATTCCTGTACTACCGCCAGTGTGTTGTCTTCGGAGTGATCGTCAATGACGATGATTTCGAGCAGCTGTTCCGGATAGTTGATTTGCGAAAGATCGTACAGAATACCTGTGATGCGTGTAGCTTCGTTTCTTGCGGGAATAATGACGGTAACGGCTGTTTTTACATCCGTTGCAAGGGCTGTCTCCGTTGGCAGGGCGTTCCACTCACGGCGATAGGATACCATAATTCCGATGTAGAAAATGGTGAGTAAGACAGAGGTGAGTATCCAGAACAACATAAGGCGTAATTACAGCAAGTATCAGTGATTAAATATAATGAAAAAAATCTGCATGCTGTGATTCCATTCCAGGAACTTATATCTCTATGCCGGCGTATTCGCGCAGGATATCATCGAGAATGGCGAAAAGTTCTTCCTCGTCGTTGGTGGTAACGAGTTTGGTGCGGTAAGGTTTGATATTGGGCAACCCGCGAAGATAGTTGGCGTAATGTTGTCGCATTTCCAGTACACCCAACACTCTTCCCTTCCATTCGATAGACTTGCTGAGGTGTTTTTTCACAACGTCAATGCGTTCTTCCAGCGCAGGTTCCGGTATGATGCTGCCGTTATCCAGAAAGGCTCTCACCTGACGGAAAATCCACGGCGACCCGATAGCAGCTCGACCAATCATAATGCCGTCCACGCCATATCTGTTCTTGTATTCGAGTGCTTTCTGCGGAGAGTTGATATCGCCGTTTCCGAAAATCGGAATGCGCATCCTGGGATTGTTCTTTACTTCCGCAATCAGGGTCCAATCTGCCTCGCCTTTGTACATCTGTTTGCGAGTGCGTCCGTGAATGCTGAGCGCCTGTATGCCGATGTCCTGCAGGCGTTCGGCTACTTCCACGATATTTTTGGAATTGTCATCCCAGCCCAGGCGCGTTTTTACGGTGACGGGCAGTGATGTGGCCTTCACGACTTGTTCTGTCAATCGCACCATCTTGGGGATATCCTGCAGGATGCCGGCACCGGCCATTTTACACACGACTTTATTGACCGGACATCCGTAGTTGATGTCAATTAAATCGGGTTGTGCCTGTTCGACAATGCGGGCACTTTCCACCATGGCATCTTCTTCTCCACCGAATATCTGTATGCCAATCGGCCGTTCATAATCGTAGATGTCCAGTTTTTGCATGCTTTTCGCGGCGTGCCGGATAAGTCCTTCGGAGGAGATGAACTCCGTGTACATCAGGTCGGCGCCATATTGCTTGCATACCGCACGGAATGGCGGATCGCTCACATCTTCCATGGGAGCGAGGAGCAGCGGAAATTCGCCCAACGATATATTGCCGATTTTTACCATTTTTTTGCGTGTAGATTGCGACAGGAAATGCAGGCCTCGGCCTGTATTCTATTTCTTATCTTTGCACAAAGATACGACTAATGACAGAAATCGGAAATAAAGATACCTTCCGCACTGAAAAGACGGGTGGTCGCATCAGCAGCCTGTCGCCGGATGTGCAGTTGCTGATATGGTGGGGGTTGTTTTTGGGTATGTTTTTCGTGGCGCAAATCGTCAGCAGCATCGTGATAGTAGCCTTTTATCAGACTGCGGAGATAGGTGATCTGGCGAAAAATCCCGACAACCTGAATCCACTGCGCTATGCCCAGATGATGGCTACCCTCATCGGATTTCTGCTGCCGGCGCTTATCTTTCAGCGACTGAAATTCGGCAAGGAAATCGGATTCAATCATGCAAATGCCGTATTTCCGATGTATCTTTTATTGCTGGTGCCAGCTATGTTGTACACGCTGTATGCGGTGATTGATATTTCTTTCTTTGTCAATAAATGGATGCCCTGGAGCGACTGGATGAAAGATGCCCAGCAGCAATATAAGGCATTGGTGGAGGCCATCATGGATAATACATCTGTCAGCGTGCTGGTGCTGAATCTGATTACGGTGGCTGTGCTGCCTGCAGTGGCGGAAGAACTGTTGTTCAGGGGTTCCCTGCAGCGCCTGCTGACGGAAAGGATGAATATACATGTGGCGGTATTGATTTCTTCTGTTTTCTTCAGCCTTATTCATTTTGAATTTTCCGGATTTCTGCCGCGGGTGATACTCGGGATGTTTCTGGGATATTTGTTTTATTATACCGGCAATATTATGGTTAGTATTTTTGCGCATCTCGTCAATAACGGCGCGCAGGTTATCTTTATGTACCTGAATAAAATCGGAATGTATAAGATCAATGTGGATGATCCCGTGATGCCCAAAACGGGGGAATTCATTCTTTACACGGCGACCTTTGCGGTATTATGGGCTGTTTTTATCATTTTACTCAAAAAGAAAAAATGAGTAACTTTGTCAGATGAGTCAGTTGCAACAGGTGGCTGTATGCAGTTGATAAAATCCTTAAATAGCAGACATGGGCGATATCACCACGCGGGTAATTACCGGTATTTTTTTTCTGATTGTCATGATTGGCGGTGTTGTATGGAATGAATATTCTTACCTCGTCCTGTTTTCTCTCTTAGTGGTGTTGTGTATCAACGAGTATCACGCCATCATCCACTCTATTCTGGCTTCTTCCGAAAAATGGAAAACGACCTACAAACTTATCAATACTATTTTCAGTGTCGTTATTTTCGGGATTGTGTTTATGGTAGCCAGTAAAAAAATCGCCCTTATTTCATTGTCGCTGGTATGTGGCTTCCCGCTGACGTGGCTGGTGATAGAAATGTATACCAAGAGTGAAAAGCCATTCTATAATGTATGCCTGAACTCCATGGCCATTTTTTATCTGGCCATTCCGTTGTCGTCGGCCTCGCTGCTGGCATTTCACGCCGGAGAATACAGTTGGCACTATCTGCTGGCTATCATGGTATTTGCGTGGAGCAATGATTCCTTTGCCTATCTGTTTGGTAGGTTCTTTGGCAAAAACAAACTGTTTGAGCGTATTTCCCCGAAAAAAACCTGGGAAGGCTTCTTTGGTGGCGTAGTAGGTGCGGTGCTATTCGCTTATATCATCTATCTGCTGTTCCCAAGATGGACCGGATATGAAGTCAGCCTCACGACGTATGTTATCCTGGCTGTCATTACTTCCATTACCAGTACCTACGGCGATCTGGCGGAAAGTATGATAAAACGCAATATGGATATCAAGGATTCCGGAACGGCACTACCCGGACACGGCGGTTTCCTCGACCGATTTGATGGTCTTATCTTCTCCTTGCCGGCCTGTACGGTGTACCTGACCTTTTTTCTGTAAGCTTATTGAACGATTACCTGATTGCCCATCATCTTGCGGAGGTTCAGCAGTGCATAGCGCATGCGACCTAATGCCGTATTGATATTCGTGCCGGTCATTTCCGCGATTTCCTTGAAACTTAAATCTGCATAGTGTCGGAGAATCAGCACTTCCTTCTGATCCGCAGGCAGCAGATTAATCATTTCCCGCACCTGCAAGGCGTTCTGTTCCCGGATGATTTTATCTTCCTTGCTTTCTTCCGACAGTTTTAATAATCCGGAAAAATCTTTTCCGTCGCTATCCACAAAAACAGGCATGCGCTTGTTGCGGCGGAAGTGATCCATGCAGAGATTATTTGCAATCATCATCACCCAAGGCAGAAATTTGCCTTCCTCATTGTATTTCCCCTGATGCAGACAGTCGATGACTTTGTAGAACGTATCCTGAAACAGGTCTTCTGCCAGCGCACGGTCTTTCACCCGCATGAAAATAAATGTAAAAATTTTGCGCTGATGTTTTTTCAGCAAGGTAGCGAGCGCATTTTCATCCCCGTTTACATATCTTTGGATGAGCTCATGGTCGGTTTGAACAATAGGATGCATGGTGTCTGTTTTTTGTGGGTGATACAATTAGCCGTGTGCATGTAGATATTGTTCAAATAAGTATTGTGTTACGTGAGTTAATTTGACTCAAGATTAATAAACAAAAACGATTTAAGTATTGTCATTAACAGTATTTAACGCAAAGAGAAGAGGTGTTTCATGGCAAAGAATGCAAAAATAACGGTTAATAGGGAGGCCAGAATTTTTATAAAAGGGGCACGCACCCACAATCTGAAAAATGTGGATGTAGAAATACCCAGAAATCAACTGGTAGTCGTTACCGGTGTATCCGGTTCCGGCAAATCATCGCTCACCATCGACACCTTATATGCCGAAGGGCAACGCCGCTATGTGGAATCACTTTCTTCGTATGCGCGCCAGTTTCTAAACCGGATGGATAAGCCGGATGTGGATTTCATTAAAGGACTTTCACCCGCTATTGCCATTGAACAAAAGACGACTACCGGCACCACGCGTTCCACGGTCGGCACGCTCACCGAAATCTATGATTACCTCAGATTGCTGTATGCGAAAATCGGCAAAACCTATTCACCGGTATCTAATAAACTGGTGATGCGGCATGAAGTATCGGATGTGATCAAAGAAATCGGA
>JADLAH010000194.1 GCA_020848315.1 Chitinophagales bacterium
CAAAGCCATTTTTAATTATTATATCCATTCCAACAAGGAAGTGCCGGTGCAGATTGCCATAAATTTTGTCAAAGATGATGTCAAGCATTTATTCTAAATCCTGGCGGGTAATAGTCTGTGCTGCGCTGATAACCACCGCGTGTAAGACCTATATTCCGGTAACGGAACAGTCGGCGCTCGTGAAGATTTCAGCGCTCGAAAAAGATAGTGCCGTGGTGGCCTATTATCGTCCGTTTAAAGATTCCCTCGATAAGATGATGAAGGTGCCGCTGGCGGAATTGTCCGCCGACCTCACCAAGCAGTTGCCGGAAAGTACTTTGGGCAATCATCTGTCGGATATCCTGCGCAAGAAAGCCCGGGATTACACGCAGCAGCCAATAGATGTCGCCATCCTGAATTACGGCGGTATTCGTGTGCCGTCGCTGGCCAAAGGCACGCTGCGGGTAGAACACGCTTACTGGGTGATGCCGTTTGATAATTATGTGGTGGTACAGCAACTCACCGGGCAGCAGCTCCGCGATTTCTGCGATTCAATGGCAATGAAGAAAGGATGGCCGGTGGCCGGTTTGCAATTCATCATCGCACCCAACAATACGGCTGTACATATAAAGGTGGGCGGAAAGCCGCTGGATACCAGCGCGACATATAATGTGGCGCTGAATGATTATGTGGCCAACGGAGGTGATGGTATGACCTTTCTCAAAAATATTCCGCAGCGCGAAACCGGAAAATTATTCCGCGACGCTATTATAGAATACTGGCAGGAACAGGCCGCGGCACATCAGCCCGTGCAGGCCATATTGGAAAACAGAATCAGTTATGCGCAATAGAAGAACATTTATCAAAGAGATGCTGGCCGGCGCTCTGGTGGCACATACCGCAGGATTTCCTGCTCTGGTGCAGGCTGCGCCTGCCTCTGAATTGCTCACCATTCTGCATACCAATGATGTACACAGCCGCATCGAGCCTTTTCCCGAGGACGATAAAAAATATCCGGGAATGGGCGGCGCAGCGCCACGTGCCGCACTGATAGAAAAATTGCGCCGACACAAAGAGCAGGTACTATTGCTCGATGCCGGAGATATCTTTCAGGGAACACCTTATTTCAATTTCTTTCACGGAGATGTGGAAATAGACGTGATGAATCAGATGGGCTATAATGCCGCCACTATCGGCAATCACGACTTTGATGGTGGTATGGATAATCTGGCGCGTCAGATCGGTCGGGCAAACTTCCCGTTTGTCAACTGTAATTACGATTTCAGTAATACCATGCTGGCTGGCAAAGTCCATCCGTATGTAGTGATAAAAAAAGGTCGACTTAAAATCGGTATCACCGGATGCGGGGTAGAACTCGAAGGTCTGGTGCCGGAGCCTTTATACGGCAAAACAAAATATCTCTCACCGGTGGAATGCGTGCAGCAGCAGGTGGATATATTGCGCGGCAAACATCAGTGTCATCTGGTGATTTGCCTGTCGCATCTGGGCTATCAGTACGATTCCGCAAAGGTATCGGATAAGGTGCTGGCACAACAAACCCACGGCATCGATGTAATCATCGGCGGACATACCCATACGTTTCTCGAACAGCCGTTTATAGCAAAAAATAACAAAGGAAAAGAAGTACTCATCAATCAGGTAGGGTGGGCAGGATTACAGTTAGGTGTGCTGGATTATAAATTTGAAAAAAAATCCGGAAAAAAAATTGCAAACTATCAAACTGTAATTGTTGATAAAAAATCAATAGCGATTTGATTTTTTTTATCAAGAAAAATATTTCATCTTAGTTGTCCGGTTGTTGATAATTTTTTGACCATAAAAACTATAAAGAGCGTATGAAGAACAAGCATGAACTTGTGTGGGAAAACTGCCTGAAAATTATAAAAGACAATATCAATATTCAAAGCTACAAGACCTGGTTTGAGCCTATCAAACCCGCTAAGCTGGAAGGAAAAATATTAACGATACAAGTTCCGAGTCAGTTCTTTTACGAGTGGTTGGAAGAGCATTATGTAACATTGCTCCGCAAAACCATCAAACGCGAACTCGGCGAGGACGCGAAACTGGAATACCGCATTTTAATGGATTCTTCCACCGGACACAAATCCGCGCCGAAGACAATTGATGTGCCTAATCACCGCGAAGGTGTGTATGGTACGAATGAAGTATCCATGCCGTCCGTTTTCAGCAGTCCGATGGTGAAAAATCCGTTTGTGATTCCGGGGTTGAAAAAAATCCATGTAGACTCACAGCTCAATCCGAACTACACGTTTGATTCTTTCATAGAAGGCGATTGCAATAAGTTTGCACGCAGCGCCGGTATGGCAGTAGCTAAATCACCGGGCGGCACCGCTTTCAATCCATTAGTAATATATGGCGGCGTGGGATTGGGTAAAACGCACCTTGCACAGGCTATCGGAAACTTTATTAAAGTGCACAACTCTACGAAGACCGTATTGTATGTGAGTTCCGAAAAATTCACCAGTCAGTTCCTGACCGCATTAAAAGATAATAGTACCAATGATTTCATTCACTTCTATCAGCAGATAGATGTGCTCGTGATAGATGATATTCAGTTCTTTGCCAACAAAACAAAAACGCAGGATATCTTTTTCCATATCTTCAATCACCTGCATCAGAATGGCAAACAGCTGATTCTGACTTCCGACCGTGCGCCGAAAGATTTGGAAAATATGGAAGAACGCTTGTTGTCCCGTTTCAAATGGGGTTTGACGACGGATCTGCAGTCACCGGATTACGATACGCGTATCTCTATCCTGCAAAAGAAACTGCATGCCGATGGCATTGAGATGAATGATGATGTGACCCGATTCATTGCCACCAATATTAAAACCAACGTGCGTGAGCTGGAAGGTGTGCTGACATCTATCCTGGCACAGGCAACGCTGAACAGACAGGATATCACACTGGATCTGGCGAAGAAAACCGTATTGAATTTTGTGAAACATGCCACGAAGGAAATTTCACTGGATATGATTCAGAAAACTGTGTGCGATTTCTTTGAAGTGCCGGTGGAAAAACTGAAAGAACCTACCCGCAAGCGTCAGTTTGTACAGGCTCGTCAGCTGTCGATGTTCTTCGCTAAGGAATATACCAAATCATCTCTGAAATCAATAGGACAACAGTTTGGCGGACGTGACCACAGTACCGTGATTCACTCTTGTCAGGCAGTGCGCAACCTGATTGATACGGATGAAGAATTCAGAGACTCCGTGGAGGAACTGAAGAAGAGAATAGAACTCAGTTTGTAATGGATATTTTATCAAAATGAATTTTCAATTACGAATGTATTAAAAAGTTTTTTCTCAGTTTTTTTTCATTTATCTTTGCAGAGTTCTTTTAAATGCCTATCTTTGCCGTCCGAAAGTTCTTATAAAGAATACAGGAGGTGAGATGGGTGAGTGGCTGAAACCACCAGTTTGCTAAACTGACGTACGGGAAACTGTACCGAGGGTTCGAATCCCTCTCTCACCGCAGCAAACCTATCTATACGGGATGTAGTTCAGTCCGGTTAGAATGCCTGGTTTGGGACCAGGAGGTCGTTGGTTCGAATCCAGCCATCCCGACTAACCAAGAAAAGCCTCACAGCAATGTGAGGCTTTTTTATTTCCCCTTTTTAAGAATTCTTAAACACCAGGTAATGATTTTATATGCAACTTTGAAATACAAGTGTACTTTAATCTTTTGCTATGGCTGAAACAACTGCCGCTGAAAAACCTACCGTCAAAGAACAGTTTCCGGTAACCAATCTTTCCTGCGCCTCTTGTGCGCTGCAAGTGGAAAAAACATTGCTGCAACAAAACGGCGTTGTCAGTGCTTCCGTCAATTATGCCAATCACATGGCGACCGTAGAATATCAGCCGGAACAGGTGGATGCAATCCACCTCAAAACCGCCGTGCAGGCGGCAGGGTATGATCTGATGGTTTTCCCGAAAGAGGATGATGCCGCACAAAGTCCCGAAGAAATGCTGGCCGCCACACAACAGCAGCATTTTATATCGTTGCGTAAGAAAGTGGCAGGCGCGCTTATACTGGCCATACCGCTCGCCATTATCGGCATGTTCTTCATGGATTGGTCATATGCCAATTACGTGATGTGGCTACTGTCCACGCCCATGATATTTTATTTTGGACGGCAGTTTTTTTCCGGTGCATGGAAACAATTCAAGCATCGCTCCGCTAACATGGATACGCTCGTAGCCATCAGCACCGGAACGGCCTATGTATTCAGTGTTTTCAATACGCTGTTTCCGGATTTCTGGCATCGCCGGGGCATACATCCGCATGTCTATTTCGAAGCCGCAGGCGTAGTGATCGCATTTATTTTATTGGGGAAACTGCTGGAAGAAAAAGCCAAGAATAATACAGGTTCTGCCATTAAAAAGCTGATGGGGCTGCAACCTAAAACGGTGACGGTATTGTTAAATGACACACAGCTGACTATGCCTATTCAGCATGTGCAGATGGGGTATATTTTGCTGGTAAAGCCAGGAGAGCGCATTGCAGTGGACGGGGTAGTGATCTCCGGAAGTTCCTATGTGGATGAGAGTATGATCAGCGGTGAACCTGTGCCGGTCGCCAAAACACCCGGTGTACAGGTATTTGCCGGCACCGTCAATCAGAAAGGCAGCTTCCGGATGGAAGCGCAGAAGGTGGGAGGCGATACAGTATTGGCGCATATCATTCGCATGGTACAGGAAGCCCAGGGCAGCAAGGCGCCGGTACAACAACTCGTAGATCGCGTGGCAGCCATCTTTGTGCCGGTCGTTATGGTCATCGCATTGCTAAGCCTTGTGTTGTGGACAGTTTTGGGCGGTACAAATGGATTCAGTCAGGGGCTGATAGCATTCGTCACCGTATTGGTCATAGCTTGTCCGTGTGCATTGGGATTGGCAACACCTACCGCCATCATGGTAGGGATAGGCAAAGGTGCGGAACACGGAATACTGATTAAAGATGCGGAGAGCCTGGAAGCCGCCAGAAAAATTACGGCAGTCATA
>JADLAH010000195.1 GCA_020848315.1 Chitinophagales bacterium
GTCTTGTACACGGGGAAGAATCCGGATAGTTCACGGTCGGTACTCATTACACTTTGCTGTGTAAATTTCCAGATTCCTGTCAGTGGGTTTTTAGTTTCATCTTTTCGTTGTGCTAATGCTGTAACAGTGTATGCTACAAAACACATTAGAAAAAATGCCCTTTTCATTGTTTTGTATTATGTACAAGCAAGGTGCATCAGATTATGCAGGCTGTCAATAGACAATGAGTAAGCGGCGATTGCTGTCTATTAAACGGAAAATAAAATAAACGGCCACCGTTTGCAGGAATTTTTTAATCATAAACAACTTGTGTTGCTTATGAAGTAAATGAATTACCTCACTGAAGTCTGCATAAAATATTACAGTCTGGTGCGCTGCAATTGTTTGTCGCGTTGGTGTCGCGCAATGGCCAGTGCAATCAGTTTCGCAATCAGGTCAGGATACGATAATCCGCTGGCTTCCCACAGTTTCGGATACATGGAGATAGCAGTGAAACCCGGCAATGTGTTCGGTTCATTAACAATGACTTCATCATCTTCCGTCAGGAAAACATCTACCCGCGACATGCCTTCCAATCCTAATGCGGCATAGGCTTTCCGTGCGGTCTCCCTGATTTTTTCCAGTTGAGCGTCCGACAGTTCCTGTGCAGGAATGTATATTTTGGCGTTGTCGTTGACATACTTATTTTCAAAATCATAGAATCCTTTTTCCATCACAATTTCGCCAATAGTACTGGCCTCAATCAGTTCATTGCCCAACACGGCGCATTCTAGTTCACGGCCGATAACCGCTTTTTCCACCAGGATTTTGGTGTCAAATTTAAAGGCTTCCGCTACCGCCGCGAAAAATTCTTCCCGGTTGGTCGCCCTGCTCACGCCCACGCTGGATCCCATATTGCAGGGTTTGATAAACAATACCTGTCCCAACTCTTTTTCAATATCTTCAAACACAATAGCTGCCTGTTGATGTTTGTACAAGGTAATACCCTGTGCGTGTCCGATGCCGGCATCGCGCAGAATGCGTTTGGTAAAATCCTTGTCCATCGCCACCGCTGAACCCAGTACACCCGGCCCCACAAACGGGATGTCGAGTTGCAGCAAAACACCCTGCAGCGTACCATCTTCTCCATTCGGTCCGTGAGTTATCGGAAATACAGCATCCACATCCTGCAGATACTGTCCGCTGTCGAGGCGCATCAGCTTGTTACCGGTATTGCCGAAAACTACCGCCAATTGTATGTTGTCCTTCCCAATCACACATTGCTTGTCCTGCAGGTTATCCGGATTTTCGAGATACCATTTGCCATCCTGGGCAATGCCAATCAGCGTGACTTCAAAACGGCTGCGGTCAATGGCATTGTAGATATTTCGTGCGGAGACTATAGATACTTCATGTTCCGGCGACTTGCCGCCAAATAAAAGTCCGATACGTTGTGCTGACATGGGATATTTTTCTGTGCGTAAATATAATGGAAGAACGTCCATTTTTACACTGCCGGCCGGATTTTATGCCGGAATAGCGGCATATATCTTTCCACGAGTGTGGATGTCTGCAGGAGAAATATCTGCTTTATTTATGTAAATTTGACCATTCATACTTTTTTGTCCGTTTGGACGTTGTTGCATAAATAGAATTTCATGAGGAAATTTTCCCTGACATTGCTTTCCGTATTCGCCGCCGCCGTGGCTCTGCTGCTGCTCGTTTTCTGGGGATTGGGTTGGTATACCAATCACGGTGAATATGTCGTGGTCCCTGATATAAAAGGCAAACCTTTGTTTGATGCCAAGAAAGAACTCAATGAATATGATCTGGATTATCTGGTAACGGATTCGACTTATGATGAAACGAAACCACCGATGGCCGTCATCGACCAGCAACCGGCAAAAGGAGCCAAGGTAAAGGAAAACAGAAAAATCTATCTGACCCTGAATGCTTCTCAGCCACCCAGTGTGAAAGTCCCGAATATCATGGATAATTCTAAACGGCAGGCTGAGTTAATCCTCAGTAGCTGGGGACTCAAAACCGGTCGCTATATTTATATTCCGGATATGGCCAAAGACGCGGTATTGAATCTACAGATAGACGGAAAATATGTAAAACCGGGTATTTCCGTACCGAAAGGTACCGTAGTGGATTTAGTATTGGGTGATGGCTTCGGCAATCAGATTGCGGAAGTGCCGCCGTTGACCGACTTAACGGTACTGGAAGCAAGAGCCGTTCTGGAAGCGGTGCGCCTGAATGTCGGACAAATCTTCGCGGATGGTTCCATAGAAGATACGATGAGTGCCTACGTGTATGACCAGGAACCTAAATACGGCGTTCCCGGCAAGCTCGGAGAAGGCAATACGGTGCAATTATTTATCAGACAACAAAAGCCGGAAACTTCGGCACCATAATCTTTACAGCATGAGGTATTTCTTGTTTTGTATCTGTTTCTTGTTGATTGCCCGCCTGTCCGCGCAAAGTGAAGCCCTCGCGCCATTGCCGGTGCAACCGGAACTGAGTGCCGCGAAGGATGCCAGTTATCAGGCAGCTAAACAACAACAGAGAATCGGAGCAGCCTCACTGCCTTTTTTCGACGATTTTAATCAGTCTGCCATCTATCCAAATCCCACATTGTGGGAAGAGAATCTGGTATATGTCAACGCAACTTATCCGAAGGAAACTGTCACACTGGGTGTGGCTACCTTTGACGGAACAGATGCCGCCGGTAAGCCTTACAGTCTGGTGAAAGGAGCTGCGGGCGCGGCGGATAAACTGACTTCCCGTGTCATCAACCTCGCCGGCCTGACCAATGAGGATAATGTCTATCTCAGCTTTTACTATATAGCAGGTGATCTTGGCGAATCGCCGGCACCACCCACTGATTTCCTGACGGTGCAATTACTCGACACCGCCGCGCAATGGCAAACTGTCTGGCAGAAAAGCCCGGATAATATCTTCTCGATGCGTCAGGAGTTTATAAAAATCGACAGCAACTATCTCCGTTCCGATTTTCAATTCCGATTCCAGACTTTCGGCAACCTCAACGGAGCCAACGACACCTGGCATATTGATTATGTAAAACTGGATAAAAACAGAGACACCGCGGCAGAACGCAACATCAAGGAAATGGCCTACGAATTTCCTGCTCCTTCTTTGCTGAAGCCGTATTATGTGATGCCTTACCGCCACTTTGATACAACCTATCTCGCGGATACCGTTAATATTACGGTGCGCAATAACTTCATCAATGTCACTACGGATATAGTCGACTTTTACGAAGCTACCGTCGAAACAGATGGCACGCCGTTGAATGCATTCAGCGGACCTTCCCGCGACTTCGGGCCGCTGACGCGCAATATCATCGGCTATCCTAAGTTTCTGATTCCGGAAGACTTATCCGGAGATACCGTAGTGATTAAAGTAGATTACCATTTTGATGTTTCTGCCGAAGCTGGCGAATCTCCGGCGGTACAAGCGAATAATCAGATGACGCACCGCCAGATTTTTTCCAACTACTTCTCTTATGATGACGGCAGTCCGGAGCGCGGCTATTGGGTGACCGGCACGAATCAGTATAAAATGGCGGTGAAGTACATGTTGCCACAGCCGGACACTTTGCAGGCTATTAAGTTGAAATTGTATCCCGTTTTCGGAGACAATGCCAATGCGCTGTTCAGCGTGTGTGTGTGGAAGAATTTTCAGCGCAACACCCTTTACACTGCCGGAGATATTATCTATCAGCAGTCGGGATTGCGCCTGTCTGATCTGATAAAAGAGTATGGCGCTGATACACTCAACGGCTATTTTTATCTGCCGATAAAGCCGGAGTTCCTGGCGGATGGCTATTTCTTTCCGCTTGTTGTGCAGGATACCTTTGCGGTCGGACTGATAGTGGAGGATAAAGAGTCACTGGTGATGGGGTTTGACCGCAATAATAACCGTTCCGAATACAATTTCTTTGTCAATGGATTTACGCAGAAATGGGAACAATCCGGACTTTCAGGCACCATGATTATCAATCCGGTGGTAGGCAAGGAGTTACCAGGTTATCTGACACCGGTGAAGCAAACCGTCTTGCCGTCGTATAACATCAAAGTATATCCGAATCCCGCCTCTGATTTGCTGATGCTGGACGGCATAAAAGGCAATACCAGGATGGAAATTTACGGCGTGAATGGTCAGTTATATCTACAGCAACAAATGCAGGAATCTGCCTGGATGCCAATAGGGGAACTTTCTGCCGGAACTTATGTTATAAGAGTAACGGATATTGTCACAAATCAAACCGGATTTATCAAGTTTATAAAAAGATGACACAGCTGCCCGATAAAGTAGTATTGTTTGATGGCGTTTGCAACTTCTGCGAAAGTAGTGTGCAGTTCATCCTCCGCCATGATAAGACAGGCAGTCTGCGTTTTGCCAGTCTGCAGTCGGAAATCGGCCAACAATTGCTGACGGCCTACGGGATCTCGCACGAATTGCAGAGTGTCGTTTTTGTGGAATCCGGAAAAGCATACACCAAGTCGGCGGCTGCCTTCCGCATCGCCCGCTATTTTGGCGGATGGTGGAAGTTGCTGCTGGTCTTTTCCATTCTGCCTGCATTTATTACCGATTTCGGGTATGATATCATTGCTAAGAACCGCTACCGCTGGTTCGGTAAGAAGGATGCCTGTATGATTCCTTCGGCGGATATCAGAAGCCGCTTCCTCGAATAGCATTTTTTGGAGGAATTACGACACGGATTTCTTTAATCTGTCCGCATTTTTTTATATTTGCACCCGAATTTCATTCTACAATTTAACTAAATCAAAGAATATGGGACGCGCGTTTGAATATCGTAAAGCCGCTAAGTTTGCCAGATGGGACCGGATGGCAAAAGCATTTACCAGAGCCGGAAAGGAAATAGCCTTAGCCATTAAATCGGGTGGTGCCAATCCTGA
>JADLAH010000196.1 GCA_020848315.1 Chitinophagales bacterium
GCCAGTTCCTGTTGTTTTTTCAGTTCATCCAGCTTCTGCTGATACTCATCCACTGCGGGTGCTTCCGACTTTTTCAGCACCGGAGCGGTCGGTTCCACCACTGCGGTGGGCGACACTTCCTGTAAAATATAATTATCCGGCACTACCGTTGGAGTTGGCGCCGGAGGCGCTGGCGCGGTGTTCACCGGTGTGGTCATTGTTTTCTGTGTCAGCTTGGCGACGTCATCGGCAACCGGCGATATCGCCGGATTGTTTTTAATGGCATCCTGCGCCTTCAGTTGCTCCGCGGTCAGCGGCTTGGGTGTCGGTTTGGGCGCTTCGTAAGGTTTAATTGTATTCACCGTATCGCGTTTTACCACCACCTGTGGTTTGGTGCTTACTGCTTGTTTTACGGGAGTTTGAACTACCTGCTGCTGTTGTTGTTTTAGTTCCTCAATTTTTTGCTGCAAATCATCTTTAGTGGACGTTGTTGTGGTAGCAGGCTGCACCGGAACTGGCGGCGGAGCAGTTACCGGTTTGGTCACCACAGGCTGCACAGTCACCTCGGATTTTTTGGCGGCACTGGCTATCATCGCCGGCATGTCCACCGGCTCCGGACGGATTTCTTTCGGCAATTTAATCCGGTATAAATCATTGAGTCCGTAATAGGACAACTCACTGCTGTAATAGATATAATCGCCCTGCGTCGGGATGGTGTAGTAAATATCCATCTTTGGCGTATTGATCTGCGGGCCGAGGTTCACCGGAACCGACCATTTTTTCCAGGTCTGATCGAGGCGTTTGGCCATATACACATCATAACTGCCAAAGCCCTGATGTCCGGCAGAAGAGAAATAAATGGTTTTACCATCGGCCGCCAGAAACACACTGCCCTCCGCCCCTACGGTATTGATAACCGGACCGACATTGACCGGCTCACTCCAGTTGCCGTCCGCATATTTGAAGGACACATAAATATCCAGATCGCCGTAGCTGTCGGCGCGCTGCACGCACATCAGCATCACTTTCTCATCCATACTGAGATGATGCGAGGAATATTCGTTGTCGTTGTAATAGTTGGCAATATTCAGCGCCTTGGGTTTGCTCCAGGTTCCGTCGGTTTTGCGTGTACTCATCGAAACGCCACCTTCTTTGCTTTTGTATTTATTCGCGAGATAAATCCGCTGATTGTCGGCACTCACAAAACAAACGTAGTTGTGCATATCCGTATTCAGCGGCTCGCCGATGTTCAACGCTTTGTTCCACTTGCCGTTCGGCATCATATTCGCGTAGTAGATATCGTCCTTCTGTTCCTTTCCTGTATTGCCGGCGGCAAACTTGCGGGCGAAATAAAGGGTTTGTCCGTCGGGTGCCACGATCGGCAAATGGTCGTAATAAGAAGAATTCACCATCGGCCCCAGATTTTCGGACATTCCCAGCGGCTCGCTGTATTTGAGCACATTGATTACCGGCTGATACGGCTGTGTGGTAGAAGAAATGCCGATACAGTCGATTTGCTGCATACCACCAACAGCATCCGTATTTAATACCAGTTTGAGTTTATTGACATTATAAACCGGTTTGATTTTTATGTAGGTCAGCAAATCCAGGAATTTCTGCACCGGATAGGGATTTTTGTTTTCGTACACGGAATGGCTTTTCCCGTTATTATCATACAGAATAATTTCTTTAATGGCACCCGCATTGTAGGTCTCTCCCACTATCACCTGCTGCACCATCTGCGGTTTATCAAACCCAACGGTGACGAACTCTTTGCCCGCTTGACTTTTCGCGGTCGCCCAGGCCAGCACGGATTCTCCGTACACCATTGTATTCGGATAGCCAAGCACCTGAGTGGCCGCATATCGGTTGGAATATTCCGGCATCTCACTGTCGCGCCATTGCGAAGAAAAATCTATGAGTCGGGAGGCCCACTGCACCTGCTGCGCGGACACCGCGACAGAAGATATCAGCAGCGCAAAGAGTATTCGGTGTTTCATAGTCTGTTTGTTGTACGAAAAATAAACAATTGCGTGATTTTATCGGTGTAAATAACAAGATTTATACCAATTCAGCATTTCACATACGATATTACAGATAATAACGTTTATTTTTGGTATTAAATTTGACACAGTACTGAAATATGAAAAGAACGCTGACGATAATCCTCTTAATGCAAGCACTCGGCGCCGCGGCGCAGTTGACACCTGAGAACGCGCAGAAAATAAAAGCGATGGAAGACTCCATCCGCATCTATGGCGATACCCTGATTAACAGTCAGTTGCAGGACAATCGCACGATTGCCAGCTACCGCATCATCAAAACACTGACCGCGGCGCTGCGCGTTCCCAATGCCTATTACTATCAATGGGACTCCACCTTACCGTGGCGGGTCAGCTATCCGGAAGACGGCAGTTTCCGCATCTTCACGTGGTATGTACTGAACGACAACGGCACCTATAAATATTACGGCACGATACAGATGAAAGCGGACACACTGAAGATGTTCCCGCTCATTGACTACTCCGATTTCACCGACAATCCAATGGAGGTGATGGTGGACAACAACAACTGGATAGGCGCTTTGTATTACAACATCAAGACTGTAAAATCAGGAAAAACCAGCTATTACACCATCTTCGGGTGGGACGGCAACAGTCTGGCGAGTACCAAAAAAATCATGGAAATACTCTGGTTCAAAGACGGCAAGCCGCGGTTCGGCGCACCGATTATCCAACTGGCGAAAGGCAAAACGGTCAGACGATTTATTCTTGAATATTCCAAGGAAGCCTCCGCGACATTGAACTACAGTCCGCTGGACAAAAAAGTGATTTACGACCACGTGGCACCGAACGGCGACGCGCTGGAAGGCTTTTTTGCCAACTATATTCCCGACGGCACCTACGAAGGATTTGAATGGAAAAAAGGCAAATGGAAACATCTCGACAATATTGAATACGAGAAACGACAGGATGGCGATGTGCCAAATGCGGAAAAGAAAAAATCCCTGCAACTCTACACGCCCAAGCCTGCACCTACCGGAAAATAAGGATCAGGGCAGCTTGTCCAGTATCAATGCCGTCGCGATGGCAGCATTCAGCGATTCGGCTTTTCCTTTTCGCGGGATGGTAACCGGATGGGAAATAAACGGCAGCAGTTCAGCATCAATGCCGTGTCCTTCGTTGCCGATGAGGATACATCCCGGCGCGGTAAAAGCCTGCTGATGATAGTTGACACCGTCGAATACCGCGCCGTAGACAGGGCCCTGATATTCATGGAAAAAAGCAGTGAGACCGGTTTCCATCACCGACACCCTCCCGACAGAAGCCATGCTCGACTGCACTACTTTCGGATTATATACATCGACACAACCATCGGAACAGATGATTTTTTTCACCCCAAACCAGTCACATGTACGAATGATAGTACCCATATTACCCGGATCCTGGATATCATCCAGCACCACGATCCACTCGCCTGCTGCCGGCGCAGCATCGCGGACCGGCATGGCAAACACCGCCAGGCTCGCCGCAGGATTCGAAAGCGCAGTCAGCTTCTGCATTTCCTGTTCAGTAACGGGCTTGCATTGCGGATGCTGCAGGGAAGATTTAGCAGGCTGTGCATATATGTGCACAACTTCCATTCCTTCAGCTATTAATTCTTTTATAATTTTATCACCTTCGGCTATAAATTGTGCGTACTTATAACGGTATTTCTTAATTTTGAGCGCGTTAACATGTTTTATCTCAACCTGGCTTAGCATAATGCAAAATTCTTTTCAAAGATGTAAAAAAATAGGATATGCTGTATGTATACTGCTGCTATATTCATGCAATGCCACCAAACATTTAATCAAGGATGATCAAAGTCTGTTGACCGGTAATTCCGTCGCGGTCAAATACACCGGCAAAGTGTACAGCGACAAAACATACCTGAAAAACGAACTCGCCAAGCAGGTTGTCTACAACCAGCAGCCCAACAAAAAATTCATGAGTATCTTCCGGCTCAAGCTCGGTATCTATACGATGTCGGTGTTGAAGAATGAAAATAGGCTGGTGAGAAAGCAGGAACTCGAAGCAAAAATTAATACCGGCAACTATACCAAAAAAGACTCCACGGAACTATCCAAGCTGATGAAGAAAAAGAAGTTCGAAAACTTCCTGAACGAAACTTCCGGCGGCGAGCCACCCGTATTATTTGACTCCACCACGATGGCCACTTCCATCAAAAGGATGCGCAATTACCTATTTTACCACGGCTACTTTTACAGCGATGTATCCGCGACTTATAAAACCAAAAAGAAAAAAACCAACGTCACCTATCACGTTTCTACGGGGCCACAGTTTACCTATCGCGAGGTGAACCTGATTGTGGAAGACAGTTCGCTGTATTCCATTGTAACACAAGGCCCCAAAAATATGCTATTGAAAAAGGGCGATCCTTTTGATATCGATGTCGTCAAAAAAGAACGACAACGCCTTGCGGATCTGGTGCAGAATGAGGGCTACTTCACTTTCAGTCCGGATTTCATTTATCTGAATATCGACAGTACCGTCGGCAACCAGCAGATTGACGTGAACCTGATTGTAAAAAATGAGGAAGACGCGTTGCTGCACAAAAAATATTCCTATGTGGAAATCAACTATGAGATTCTGAATTTCGACAACAAGAAACAAAACCTGTTGCTGAAACGGGAAGATTTCATCTACGATACCATTTGCGATGTGAACTACCGTGTACTGAAAACATCCGTATTACCAAGGGCGCTGACGAAATCTACCTACATCAAACCGGGTGATTACTACAACAAAGATCAGTTGCAGAAAACGAGAAATGCGCTGAACGGTCTGGGTGTCTTCCGCTTCGTAAATATCGAGCACGTGCCGATTTCCCTTTCTCCGGATGAAAGCGGTTTGTACACCAGCATCAAGTGCGCGCCATCGAAAAGACACGCGTTCAGTACGGACGTGGAACTGAATACCAACGCGCAAAGCACACTCGGCTTCAATGTGGTCGGTGCCTACCGCAACAACAACCTGTTCCGCACCGCAGCCAAGTTCCAGTTCAATATCAGTACGGGTCTCGACTTTCAGCTATTGAAGGAAAAGCGCTTTGAAAACAGCGCCATCAATGCCATTAATATCAACCTGGAAGCCAAGATTAATCTGGCGCGTTTGTTTCCCACTTTCAAGAAAAACAAGTGCATCACTTATCAGAAATACAAACCGCGCACTTTTGTAAGTGTCAACTACAACTTTCAGAAGAGAATCAATCTGTACAACCTGCAGACCATTGGCGCCAGCTACGGCTACGAATGGTACAACGATAAATTCAGACATATCTTCACGCCGCTCAGTTTCACTTACGTGCTGCCGTCCAACCTCAGCGATTCCTTCAACACGATTCTGCAGCAAAGCCCGAGATTCCGGCAGAGTTTCAGCAATCAGTTTATCATGGGGCAGGAATACACCTTCAGCTACACCAATCAGAATCTGAATGTCGGCAAATACAAGAATTTCTTTTATTTCCGGGGCAATGTCTTCCTGTCGGGCAATCTGCTCTACGCGTTTACTTCCATCAAACAAAAGGGCAATGAGCTGCCCTACAAACTCGGTGGCATCAACTTCTCGCAGTTTGCCCGCTTCGAAGTGGAACCAAGATATTTCTTCAATTTCAGGCGCGGGCAGGCATTCAGTCTGAGGATGTTCGCAGGCATCGGTATTCCATATGGCAACTCGACTTACCGCGACACCGCCGTGATGCCTTACTTCAAGCAATTCTTTGTCGGCGGCCCGAACTCCCTGCGCGGCTGGGGCTTCCGGCGCTTAGGTCCCGGTGGCTTCGACACCTACTCAGAAAACAGGAACAACCTCGACCAAACGGCAGATATGAAGTTTGAGTTCAACGCAGAATACCGTTTCAACATCTACAAAACTTTTAAAGGCGCCCTGTTTACCGACATCGGCAATATCTGGCTGATTAAGGAAGATCCTTCCCGAAAGCTCGGCCACTTTGACGCGAGGCGGTTCATGAAGGAACTCGCCTGGGATGTCGGGTTTGGCTTGCGGATGGACCTCAACTTCTTTGTCGTCCGCTTTGACGTAGGTATCGCCTTGTATGATCCGGCCTTCGAAGAAGGCAACCGCTGGACCTTCAACAAGATCAACAATGATGCTGAACTCATCTACAAACAACCGCGCGGCAAGGAACTCGGTTGGTACAAATTCCAGTTCCGGGATTTCGTGGGTTTGAACTTTGCAATTGGTTATCCGTTCTAACACTGGATACATGAATAAAAGACTGTACATACTACCGATACTGCTGACAGGCTGCGGACTGCTGTTTTCGCTGTGGATGCAGGCACAGGCATTCCGGCAGTTCGACTATCTGCCCGTAAAAAGCGGCGGCAAAACGCTGCGATATCCGTGGACCGGCGGTGTCAACAATGTGCAATTCGGCAAGGCGGACATCAACAACGACGGACGGAAAGACCTCGTTGTGTACGACAAAACCAACCGCAGATACCTGACTTTCCTGACACTTAGCAACAACAGCACACAATTCAGATATGTGCGCGGTTACGACAAAAACTTCCCGACGCTCAGCAACTGGATGGTGATGAAAGATTACAACGGCGATGGCATTGAAGACATATTTACCTACAACGACGCGGGCAATATCAAAGTCTTCAAAGGCTATTATGAAAAAGATACGCTGCGCTACAAATTGCAGCAAAACGGCTTTTTCTATCAGGGTTCCGGCATCCTCATCAATGTATACTGCTCCAGTGTGCAGCGCCCCGCTTTCGCGGACATCAATCAGGATGGCGATATTGATATCCTCACCTACGGCGTGCTCGGCAACCGACTGCTGTATTACGAGAATCA
>JADLAH010000197.1 GCA_020848315.1 Chitinophagales bacterium
CGATCCGGCATACGGCTATACCGGCAAAATAAAAATGCGCAAACCTTATCCTTTTTTCCAGCCATCGCCGGTGCTGAATAAGCCCCGTGTGGGCTTTGTTTCCGGGATGATCGGTGGATTGTATGCCACTGCCAACGTGTGGTGGAGCAGTGCCTGGTATTCCAAATATGAACGCGGGAAGTTTCAGTTTTTCAACGACTGGCGCGAGTGGAATCACATGGATAAGTTCGGGCATGTGTATAGCTGTTATATCGAAACAAAATTCACCTACGACCTCTATCATTGGGCCGGTGTGAAAGACAAACATAGTATCTGGGTGGCCATGCTGATGGGCAATGCCTGGCAGCTGTCGATAGAAATCAACGACGGGTTTCAGAAAAAATGGGGTTTTTCATGGCCGGATGTCGCCATGAATATTACAGGCTCCCTTATGTTCGGCATACAACAATACATCTGGAAAGACCAACGCATACAGATGAAGATGTCCGCATTTCCGGTAAACTACGACCAATACAAAGATCCGCTGGTGAAAGAAAGAGCGAATAAACTATATGGCACTTCTTTTGCCGAGTCTTTGCTGAAAGATTACAATGCCATGACCATCTGGTGGAGTGTTGCCCCGGGCGCCTTTATCAAAAAAGAAAATAGCAAATTTCCCAAATGGCTGCAATTCGCATTCGGCTATGGCGCCAAAGGCATGCTGGGCGGGTTTCAAAATATCTGGTCTGCAAATGACTTATCAGGCGACCTGACCGGCGATATTGATCCGGCAGACATCGTGGATCGCACGAATATACAACGCCTGAAAAGATTCTATCTTTCAGTGGATATCGACTGGACGAAACTGCCTGTAAAACGGGCATGGGCCAAAGGTTTGATGAAAGTATTAAACGTATTGAAACTACCGGCCCCGGCAGTTGAATTCAATAATAACCAACATGGCAGCAAAGTGGCCTGGCATTGGCTGAAATTCTGATGTATCCGATTCAAATAAAATAGGAGCGCCCCGCATTCGCGGGGCGCTCCTATTTTACAAGTCGTATTTTATTGCTTACATAAACAACTGAACAATGGCATATGTAATCGCAGCCAATGCAGCAGACACCGGAATTGTCAGTATCCATGCCCACAGCAAGTTGAAGGTTACACCCCATCTCACCGCGCTCAATCGTTTGGTAGCACCTACCCCGATGATGGCACCGGTGATGGTGTGTGTCGTAGATACCGGGATACCCATCTGCTCTGTGAGGAACAACGTGGTCGCACCGGCTGTTTCCGCTGCTACGCCTTCGATAGGTGTTACTTTAGTGATTTTTGAACCCATGGTTTTTACAATCTTCCATCCGCCACTGAGTGTGCCCAAACTAATCGCAATATAACAGGATAGAGGCACCCAGTCCGGCATCGTTTTGATATCAACGATATTTCCGTTGGCCACCAATGCCGCGGCAATGATACCCATTACCTTCTGCGCATCATTACCACCATGTCCGATACTGAAAGCAGCGGAGGACAGTAATTGCAAGCGTTTGAAGTTATTTCCCGTACGGTGTGCGGAGCGCTCTTTAATTTGTTCCGTATACACAAAAGAAAGAATGATAATCAGCAGCATGCCCATCAGACCGTAGCGGATAACTTTATTATCGGCTTTCGACATTTCTTTTGCGATGTCTTTTTTGATATCAATACGTACTGCCTTTTTAAATTCAGGCAATTGATCCGGTTGAATCGGCACTTTGGCAATCATCATAGCAATCATGGAGTCATAGCCGACTTTAGCGTGCAGTTTTGCAATAGGTTTCAGGGAATCCACTGCTGCTGCTGCTTTGTCCGCATAAATCTGTTTTTCCGGATTTTTCTTTGCTATGATTTTGAGCTGCTCCACTTTAAAGAACAACTTGATTTTATCTTCCATTCGGGTAGTCGTAATCTCGGTTAAATCAACATTCTGCGCGATTTCTTCTGCTACAAATTCGGCACCATTGGATTCATAATCCTTGGAGAATGGCTTACAGGCATCGGCATACGCTTTGGCTCTTTCCAGTTTTTCTTTTTTGGAAGGATCTGTTTCCACTTCGTGTTTTAACTTATCCACCTTAAAGAATTTCTCCATGTTGTCATCAATTTTATTTTTCTGAAATTGGATGAACATGAACCAGACACCAATCATCGTAACGAGCATAATCCCGTTTTTCACCCATACATTTCTGTTAATAAAAACGAGGGTATAGAACATGGATATCAGCATCCCTATGAGTGGTGCCAGGAATATGAAGGCCAGTGTTTTCAATACTTTTGAACTATCGATAACTTCGTTCAACGGCATAAACCCCTGCGACATGAAAGCGTGTGCGACAGCAGCGCCGGCAAAGCCTCCGATGAGTGTGTGCGAAGATGAAGAAGGAATACCATACCACCAGGTCAGCAGGTTCCACGCGATAGCAGCGATAAGTCCGGAGAAAATAACAGGCAGCGTAATAAACTCTTTGTACACCGTTTTACCGATGGTATTCGCTACGGCATGATCTTTAAAAATCAGGAAAGCGACAAAGTTGAAGAATGCTGCCCAAAGTACTGCCTGAAAAGGGGTGAGTACTTTGGTGGAGACGATGGTTGCAATGGAATTCGCCGCATCATGGAAACCATTGATGTAATCGAATACCAATGCCAATATAATAATGACAATAATCAGTTCCATAAATTGTTTTTTAGGAGTATTTAATTACAATCGACCCTATCACGTTGGAGGCATCCTGGCACTTATCGGAAATCAGTTCCAACTCTTCCAGCAGATCTTTCATGATGATGATATGCGTAGGATCGTTTCTGTGATTGCGGATTAACTCGCCCATCGCGTCATTGTATAATACATCCACTTCTGATTCATAACCGTGTACTCTGATACAGGCCTCTGTTACTTTGCCGAGATTGCTCATATTGCGAAGCTCGTACATTGCCTTGCGCAATTCTTTGATAGAGTTGTTGTTGGATTCC
>JADLAH010000198.1 GCA_020848315.1 Chitinophagales bacterium
ACCACCTTCCACTATAGGATATATCTTTTTTGCATTTTGCTTCCTGTAGCTGAATGTCATGGGGATATTTAGATACAGATTTTCATACCGAATATACCCATCAGTAATTCCACCATGAACCGGGATATAAGGATCGGAGATTACAAAATTAATTCTATGGCTAAATGTCTGCACACCTATTCCGCTTGAAAATTGGAAATTGCCCTTTTGAAAACCGGCTTGTACATCCAGCGAATAACTGGCGTATACTTTATATTGCAGTATAGAATCGGGCTTCAGAAAACTATTGCTCAAGCCGATTCCGGCGTCCACACTTATAAAAGGTTCAATTTTACCGGATTTTTCCGCGGCGGATGACAGCCGGAACAACATAACAAACAAAAGCAGATTAAATATCTTCATGTTATAAAGATGGAAATAATATCCGATAAATTCAAATTTAATAACAACTCACCTATTGACCTACCAATCTACCCGTTTGTACGGAATAGACCAACGCAGGTTCAGGTTCAGGAAATGTGTCTGCATGTTACGCGCTGCCATTTCACTTTTCTTCTTTCTGTACACATAGGTCAGGTCGATGAAGATATTGTGCCACGGCTCGTAGGTCGCCACAAAATCCCAGTAGAATGTGCGTGCCTGCACGCCTTGTCCTATCACATTGCCGAATTCGCGCTCAAAAGTGCCATACACTTTCAGTGGATTGCTACCCCAGTTGGTGGTATCGTTGTCCTCGCCGCGCTTGCTATACACAAAACGGGATGACAGGAACACTTTCTGAATCGGCTGGTATTTGGCCTGAAAAATCAACTCGGTGAAGTTGGCGCCCAGCGGATGCGCGAGTGGCTGATTATAGTGTGTCCAGGAGGTAATGGTGTCGTAGTGAGAATAGGTATACGGGCGCGCCACATTACCTTCGAGTTGCAGGTCGAGGTGATCCACCCCGAACGCGTCGATGTATTTGATACCCAGCTGCGCGGCGAATTTATTGCCCCACCATTTTCTCGGGTGGAATAATCCGTATAATTTGTTCTTGCCCGGCGTGCTGAATTCCTTGCTGAAGTTCATTTCATCCAGCAACAATTGTCCGTAAATCTGCACATGTTTCGGGATATTCACTTTGAAGTCAAATCCGATAAAGGCATTGTCCGGAGAACCGAGTGCCTGCTCTATAGAGCGGTAGAAAATAATCGGATTGAGATACTGCAATTCAAACACGTTATCGCGGCGGAACATGACACTTTCAAACACCCCGATGTTGACGTTTTTGGTTACGTTTATGCTGAGGTGGTGCATGGCCATATATTTCTTGGTCAACAAGCCATCCGCACCATGTCCGTAAAACTTCGTCTGTTCCGCGAAGATATTCATGTAGTTGAATTTCCACACGTTAGTATTCAGTTTCAGGAACAGATAATTCGCGCCCGCATCCGACAGGAATGTAGAGCGGATACCATTGCCGATGAAGTTGTTGTCGTACCCGAACTGCATATGAAAATGCTTGGTAGGCGTAATGGTTACATATCCCTTGGCGAGAAAGTAATCATAGCCGTTTTTCTTGTATTCCTTCCAGTAGCCTGCACCCGGCGGCGTTCTGGTTTTCCGGATATAATCTTCGATATAGTTCGGGAAATTTCCCTGTTCAGACAGGAACATCGCGTAGAAGCCGAAGATATCATCCACCTGACCGCGGATTTCAAAACCTTTGGAGGTAAGAAACTTAAATTTCTTATCCTCGAACTCTCCACCCATTCTGATTTGAATAGCAGGATTGACGGCAAAAGCGAAATGCGGCACTTTCGCACTGATCATGTGGGCAGGATGTTTCCACAAAAATTTCAATTTAGGATATTCCGTCGGTTCAGTATGTTCATCATCAAATTCAAAATTATCTTTATAGATGTAGGAAATGTTTTCCTTATCCATTTTCGTCAGATCATCGGTATCCATATCACTCAACGAATCCAGTCCGTTGATATAGTCAATCACCATCTTACGATCATAGCCTTTGTTGGTGGTATGAAATCCTTTCACCAATCCTGTTTTTATCTCCAGACGGTCCAGATAATGATAGGTCTCATTGCCCAGCGGAATGAGTGTTCCCTGCGCGCGCGCGGCAACAGACAGCAATACAGAAAATATCAGCAGGAAAAGAATCCTGGTAGTGTGTGCGTGGTTCATGTTTAGTACAATGTGCTGTAAATATAAGTAAATAGGTTTCAAAAACTAAGTACCGGTATTATTTTCAGCAATAAACCACCGTTTACAAGGATAATCTGCTTTCAGCGGATGCAATTTTTGTAAAATTTATGTAGGTTTGGAGTATCACACTAAACCACTACTATGTCTCAGAAAGAAACACCATCCGTGAGCTACCAGATAGGCATCATCGGCATTCTATTTTTCATCTTCGGATTTATCACATGGGCCAACAGCTCTTTAATTCCTTATTTAAAATTAGCCTGTGAACTCAATGATACCCAATCGTATTATGTTGCCACGGCATTCTTCGCCGCCTACTTCATCATGGCCATACCCTCTTCGTGGATACTCAAAAAAACGGGATTCAAAAACGGCATGTCGCTGGGATTACTGGTGATGGCGATAGGCGCTATCCTGTTCATTCCTGCCGCACAGACGCGCAACTACAGTCTCTTTTTGCTCGGCCTGTTTATCATCGGCACCGGACTGGCTTTATTACAAACAGCTTCCAATCCATTTGTAACGGTACTTGGCCCGATAGAAAGCGCGGCACAGCGGATCTCCATCATGGGAATCTGTAATAAAATTGCCGGCATTATCGCGGTGTATGTGCTTGGTTCCATCACCCTGAAAAATGCGGATGAAATCAAGGCCGCGATTCTTACGATGACACCGGAAGCGAAAGCCGCCGAACTCGACAGTCTGGCTGCCCGTGTGATACAGCCTTACATGATGATTGCCGCGGTATTGCTGATACTTGCCGTACTGATTTATTTCATTTATCTACCGGAAATCAAAGAGGAAGAAAGCGCGGATGCCGATGCGACCAGCGACAAGACGAGTATCCTGCAGTTTCCGCACCTCTTATTGGGCGCACTCGCCATCTTTTTCTATGTGGGCGTGGAAGTAATCAGCTATGACACCTTCACCGGATTTGGAGAATTTCTGGGATACAAGCTCGATGTAGCGAGAAACTTCCCTACTTATACCGGCTATGCATTGCTGGTGGGATATGTATTTAATATCGTTGCCATTCCACGTTATATCTCTCAGCAGAAAGCCTTGTACTGGCTGACCATCATCAGTATGTTACTGGTGGTTTTATCCGCTTTCACCGGCGGAAAAACAGCCGTTATCTGTTTCCTGCTGTTGGGCTTTTCCAACTCCGTGATGTGGCCTGCCATCTGGCCGCTGGCCATCGACGGACTGGGCAAATTCACTAAAATCGGTTCCGCGCTGCTCATCATGGGCATTGTCGGCGGAGCCATCCTGCCACCGCTGTACGGTAAGATTTCCGAACTCATCGGCAACAAACAAATCGCCTATCTGATGATGATTCCTGCTTATCTTTACATCTTGTATTACGCGCTGAAAGGCCATCAGGCAGGCAGAACGCAACCATCCTAATGCTGAGAGAATCCAACACCATGAAATACTTAATCAAAAACGGAATTGTAATTAACGAAGGACGAACCGAACCACTGGACATCCTGATAGAAAATGAAATCATTCAACGCATCGACCGCGATATTTCCGATGCGCAGGCCACCGTCATTGACGCGGCGGGACAGTATGTCATCCCGGGCATTATCGACGATCAGGTGCACTTCCGCGAGCCGGGACTCACCCACAAAGCGACGATTTATTCGGAGGCGAAGGCGGCTATTGCCGGCGGTGTCACTTCTTTCATGGAACAACCGAATACTAGTCCCGCGGCGCTGACACAGGAACTGCTGGAACAGAAATATCAGATAGCGGCGCAGACATCGCTGGCCAACTATACCTTTTTCATGGGTACTTCCAACGACAATTACGATGAAGTTATGCGCACGGATTTCAGCAAAGTCGGCGCAATCAAAATCTTCATGGGCTCCTCTACCGGAAATATGCTGGTGGATGATGAACATGTACTTTCCAGGATATTCGCCAATACGTCAGGAACCGTGGTGACACATTGCGAAGATGAAACTACCATCCGCAACAACACCGCGGCTTTCCGCGAGCGCTACGGCGAAAACATACCGATGAATTTCCATCCCGTTATCCGCAATGATGAAGCTTGTTATATTTCCTCGGAACTGGCGGTATCTCTGGCACAAAAGCATCAGACGCGACTGCATATCTTTCACCTCAGCACCGCCAAGGAATTGTCGTTTTTTACGAATGAAATTCCGCTGAAAGACAAACGCATCACCTCCGAAGTGTGCGTACATCACCTGTATTTCGACGAAACGGATTACGCGCGTTACGGCAGTCAGATTAAATGCAATCCTGCCATCAAATACCAACACGACAAAGACGCATTGTTGCAGGCATTGCTTGATGACCGCCTCGATGTGGTGGCCACCGACCATGCGCCGCACACCTGGGAAGAAAAGCAACAAGCCTATTTCAAAGCACCGAGCGGCGTGCCATTGGTGCAGCATTCCCTCAATATCATGCTGGAATTTTATCAGCAGGGAAAAATCTCTCTGGAAAAAATCATTGAGAAAATGTGCCACGCGCCGGCGGTTTGTTTTAAAGTGGAAAAACGCGGATTTCTGCGCGAAGGCTATTTTGCCGACATCGCCCTGCTCGATTTAAATACCAATTGGCAGGTGAACAAAGAAAATATCCTGTATCACTGCGGCTGGAGTCCGTTGGAACAACATACGTTTCAGGGGAAAATCACCCATACTTTTGTGAACGGACATCTGGCCTGGCAGAACGGGC
>JADLAH010000199.1 GCA_020848315.1 Chitinophagales bacterium
CAAACAAGAGTACAATACTTAAACTAAATAACGTGATCGCGAGCAGTATGGTGGCCAGCAGTCGGCGCGGTTTATTGATAAAATCAATAATCAGCCGGTCGGTGGCATCACCGTCGCGTTCCATTCTATCCATCTGCTGATGACTGATAGAGAAAAGCGCCACCTCGGCGGAGCTCATGATACCGGTGAGGCAGAGCAATACCGTGATGCCTGCAATTTCATAAATAATTGCAGGATTGAAAGGCTGAAATATGTCATTCCATGGAACAACCATCATCAGCTGAAAAATACGTATGGGAATATCGTCGTCCAAGGGTCTGTGATTGAATAACGTTAAAATGGCAAATCGTCAGAAGTACCACTCATATCAGGGTCGCCCATTATATCGGAGCCGGAAGATTCATGAGACTTATGTTCTCCGCCGGGTGCAGCGCCGCTGCCTTCCCGTTTCTCCAACAGCTGGAAATTCTCCACCACAATCTCTGTCGTATATCTTTTATTTCCTTCTTTATCTTCCCAGGAGCGGGTTTTCAGTTTGCCTTCTACATAAATGGTATTGCCTTTTTTCAGGATGCGCTCCGCACGTTCCGCCACACCGCGCCACATAACGATATTGTGCCACTCCGTCTGCTCCACATAAGTTCCGTCCTCTTTTTTGTAGGACTCATTGGTGGCCAGCGGGAAGTTACATACCGTAGTGGTAGGATTGATTTTTCTCACTTCCGGATCCTTTCCCAATCGTCCAATCAGGATTACTTTATTTACACTCATGCACGTACAATTAGATTACAAATATAGTTGTTTTAGTATTCGCCTATCAACTTTCGTTATCTAAGATAAAAAATTTAATCTATCTTCCAAATATTGCCGGATAATTTTTGGAAATGCATACGCCGACAACTGCTTCTGTTTTATGCGGATACAGCCTCGCGGTGTGGCAGGCAGGTTCTCCACGCTGATTTCATGAAATAGCGCGATTATTTGCTGATGAGTAAGCGCCTGTTTGTAGGTTAACGAACCCGTTTCGCGGAATTTCATGTCGCCGGACATGGCGCTGAGTGCTTTTTTGCGGTCTGAGAGTTTACTGCCGGGCAGTTCTTCCCACAACGGGAACTCAAAAAGTCCTTTCCAGATATCGTTGTCCGCGCGCTGACGAATAAACAGGCTTTGTCCGTCAGACCATACAAAATAATGCAGTCTGCGCGCTGTGCGGATTAGCTTTTTGGATTTAACCGGCAATTGCTGGATTTCATTTTTTTCGAGCGCTTTGCACTCCGTGCTGAACGGACACTGCCCGCACAACGGCACCTGCGGCTTGCAGACCAACGCACCGAAGTCCATGATGGCCTGATTATAAATGGCAGGCTGTGAAACATCCAGCAATTCGGCCGCCTTCTGTTCAAAGATTTTCTTTCCCACTGTGGTGTCTATCGGCGTGGCGATACCAAACACCCGGGACAAAACACGGTACACATTGCCATCTACAACAGCATGCGGCAAATGATAAGCAAAAGATGCAATGGCAGCAGCCGTGTATGCACCTACACCTTTTAATTGCAGAATATCTTCATATTTATCCGGGAATTGACCGCCGTGCTGTTCGAGCACCTGCTTCGCTGCGGCATGCAGGTTGCGTGCCCGCGAATAATAGCCCAATCCCTCCCACAGCTTCAGCACGTCATCCAACGGCGCCTCCGCCAGACTGCGCACAGTGGGATAGCGATGGATAAAGGCAAGATAGTAAGGCGTTCCCTGTTCGACGCGGGTTTGCTGTAGGATAATCTCGGACAGCCATATTTTATAGGCATCTCCGGTCAGCTTCCAGGGCAGGTTGCGCGAGTCGGGATTATACCATTCCAGTAATTTTCGGGAAAACCAGTTCATTGCGGATAAAAATACAATTTTTCGCTGCTATTTAATGAGGCGTATCATGAACTGAAACACTCAGCAGCCATGAATGTTGCAGTTTGGTACGGTTCTTGATTCTGATTAATACCTGTTATTCATTCATCCTGAAAAAAACTGACATTATGAAAAAGAATTCTTTTATAAACAGACTTCAAGCTGGCATACTTCCGATGTTGCTGGTATTATTTTCTGTTACGGCGATGGCTACACCGCCGCAGTGGGCACCTGCCCATGGATACAGAGCCAAAACAAAATACATTTATTTTCCTGAACACAATTTCTATTTTGACCTGAATGCGGGCAATTACATATGGTGGAGCAACGGGAAATGGACTATCGGCGCCTCTTTGCCGGGTTTATACACCTCTATCAACCTGCACACCGCGAGACAAGTGGAACTGGATTATTACGGCTTGCACCCTTACAAACTGAACAAAAAACATGTAATACAATACGGCAACAAGCAGGGCAATCAAGCTGACAAAATGAAAGATAAACAACCGCAGAAGGTCAAGCCGGAGAAAAAGCAGCCGCAAAACGGTCAACCTAAACAGAAAGGTCCGAAGAAATAAATACCCGTCAACAAATTATGGAAGTCCCGTGCCAAAAATATGGCCGGGATTTTTTTTTCATGTAATTTCTTGCGATATTTATTAACTATGTCATCCACTATTCTCATCACGGGTGCTACCGGATTTGTTGGCTCCCATCTGGTCAAGGCCAACCTGGAAAAAGGCCATAAGGTACGCGCTCTTGTCCTGCCCGGCGACCCCGGCGTTGCACAGCTGCAACAGGAACAGGTAGAAATCTTTTATGGCGATATCCGCCATTATGAAGAAGTGAAAAATGCCATCACGCCCGGCACGGACATTGTCTTTCACTGCGCGGCATTTGTATCTGACTGGGGCAAGCGCGACATCTTTGAGCAGGTGATGATTAATGGAACGGACAACGTGTGTCGCGCCAGTGTGGAAGCCGGCGTGAAACGCTTCGTGAAAATCAGCACCAACGATGTATTCGGCACAGATGAATCCAAAGTGATGGATGAAACATGTCCGCTCACACCGTGGAATGAGCCCTATCCCGACACCAAACTGGCCGCGGAAGAAGTAGCCTGGAAATATTACAAGGAAAAAGGACTTCCGGTGACGATGGTGTATCCGTGCTGGATCTTCGGCCCGGGCGACAAAACATTTGTGCCACATCTCGCGGATGCCATCCTGAAAAAGGAAATGGTGTTTATGCGCAGAAATGCGATTGTATGGCCAACATATATTGAAAATCTCGTGGACTTGCTAATGCTGATTGCCGTGGATGAAAGAGCGGTGGGCAACGGATATCTGGTGCACGACGGTGAAAGCACCACGCTGGAAGAATTCACCAATAGTGTGGCCAAATCCATCGGTGGAAAAGAAGTGAAGACGCACATCCCATACCGGATTGCTTTTATCGTGGCAGTACTGATGGAGTTTTTCGGAAAATTAATGGGAAAGAAAGAAAGGCCGCTGCTGACGACCTATATGGTGAAGAATCTGGGCTCACGACTCCGTTTTTCTATCGACAAGGCTAAACGGGAACTGGGATGGACACCCAAAATCAGCTATCGGGATGGTTTTGCCAAAACGATGATCTGGCTGAAAACACTGGACATTCAGCATTTAAAACAAAAATAAACGCGGCTGCGCAACTTCACAGGAAACACATTATATGGGATTTTATCAGAATAAAACAGCATTTGTAACCGGTGGCTCTACCGGCATCGGACTGGCCGTTGCGCAGGCACTGGCGAAAGCAGGTTGCCATGTCGCGATTTTTGCACGTACCGTATCCAAACTCGAAACCGCGGCCACCGAAATAAAGGCAGTTAGTCCGGCAGCACTCCGCATAAATGCCTACAGCGTCGACACTTCCGACAACAAAGAAGTGGATCGGATTTTTGAAGCGGCAGTACAGGAAATGGGTGTACCGGATATTCTCATCAACTGTGTCGGCGTGGCACAGCCGGATTATTTTGAAAACATCACTTTCGAGATTTTTGATAAAACCATCAAGACGAATTTATATTCTACCTGGAATGTAGTGTACAAGATGGTGCCGCATATGAAACAGAAAGGTGGTATCATCGTCAATACTTCTTCCATTGCCGGATTCCTGGGTGTGTTCGGATATGCCGACTACTGCATGACAAAATTCGGCATCATCGGCTTTTCGGAGGCATTGCGCAGCGAACTCAAAAGATACGGCCTGAAAGTGCAGGTGCTGTGTCCTCCCGACACCGATACGCCGGGCTTTGAGGCGGAAAACAAAA
>JADLAH010000200.1 GCA_020848315.1 Chitinophagales bacterium
AGTTCGCCCATAAACTCCACCAGAAAATTGCGGTGGATATTCGCGAGAATGATATCATACTGCAGTCCGCTCAGGTCGGCTATAACACCTAACTGCGGCTGTACATTTGAGGTCGCGTTCAACTGGATATTTTCCTCGCAATTGGTAAAACACCATTCATCATTATCCAGCGCAAGGCAGGAAGCCGCCCCCAGTTTCTCCGCGAGGATAGCGAGGATACCCGTTCCGGAACCGCAGTCGAGCACGTTCTTTCCCGAAAAATCAATATGGCGCATCTGCTGCATCATCTGTGCCGTTGTCGGATGATGGCCGGTGCCGAATGACATTTTCGGTTCAATAACGATTTCATGTAAAACGGCTTCAGAAGCCGGATGGAAAGTGGCGCGCACCAGTACAAAATCTTCTATTTGAATGGGCTGAAAACTGCTTTCCCACTGCTCATTCCAGTTTTTATGCTCGAGTTCCTCGCAGGCTATCTGCAGCGCCATCTGTTCCTGCAAATCCTGTAAAAACACCTCAAGCTCTTCCTGATTTTCCTGTGCCACATAGACTTTCAGCGCCTGTTCCATTTCTTCCACTCCTTCAATCGGCAAATCCATAAACAGTCCGGATAATTCCTCCGGTGTCAATGCTTCTTCCCAGGTGATGGTATATACAAGTGTTGTATTTTTCATTTCATTGCTTTTATAATGGTAATAAAGTTATCTGCCTGTAAGGAAGCACCGCCGACTAATCCGCCATCGATATCCGGACAGGAGAATAAATCTGCCGCATTCTTCGCGTTGACGCTTCCACCGTACAGCAAGGTCATTCCCTGCGCAGTTCCGGAAGAATATTTGGCGGACAGTTCGGCACGTATCATCGCGTGTACGTCCTGCGCCTGTTCGGGAGAAGCTGTTTTTCCGGTACCTATCGCCCAAATAGGTTCATAAGCTATCACCAACTGAGAAATCTCATTTTCCGGCAGTTGAAAAATGCAGGTTTCCAGTTGCTCTCTGATAAATGCAAAAGTCTGTCCCTGCTCGCGGATGTCCAACGGCTCTCCGCAACAAAACACCGGCGTCAGCCCCTTGGACAATGCCAGCCGGATTTTCGCCAACAGGATATCAGCTGTTTCACCAAAATACTCCCGGCGTTCACTGTGTCCAATCAGCACGTATTCCGCACCGACGCTTGCCAGCATATCCGCAGAAACCTCGCCGGTATAGGCGCCATTTTCGTATTGACTGCAGTTCTGTGCCGCTACGAAAAGATGCGACAATTTGCCGAATGCCGCCGCTGCTTCCTGAATATAAAGAAATGGCGGTGCTATCACTACTTTTTTATGGTCGTGCAAGCCCCAACCAGAATGACTTTCTGCCAATGCCTGTATCAGCGCCGAAGCCTCCTGAGAAGTGGTATTCATTTTCCAGTTACCGGCTATAATTTTTGTACGTGTCATGTTTTCTTGTTTGACATTCACTTGCGGAATATTTCCGTCTCTGTAAAAATATGATGCAGCACGCCACGGTCGATATCCGACAGCAGCACGCCCCTGCGTTCCATCATGCGTTCCGCCACTTCAAAGGCTTTTTCCAGTTGGAAAGTTTCGTTCAATCCCCATGAAAAATCCGGGATGAATTTGGGTGGGAAGCCGCCTTCAAATACATTGGCAGCCACGCCGACCACTGTTCCGGTGTTGAACATGGTATTGATGGAACTTTTGGCAAAATCACCCATGATAAGTCCGCAAAACTGCAAATTGGTATTGATATAATCCTTCGCGGGATAATTCCACGCTTTTATTTTTCCGTAGTTGTTTTTCAGGTTGGAATTATTGGTATCCGCCCCGAGATTGCACCATTCGCCGACGACGGCATTCCCCAGAAAGCCATCGTGCCCTTTGTTGGAATAACCGATGATAACGGAATTGGAGACCTCTCCGCCCACCTTGCAATGTGGACCTATGGTGGTATCGCCGTAGATTTTCGCCTGCATTTTCAGCGAGGAATGTTCTCCCAGTGCGAATGGCCCGCGGACGGTACAACCTTCCATCACCTCGCTGTCTTTGCCGAGATAAATCGGGCCATGTTGGGCATTCAGCACCGCGCACTCACACTGTACGCCATCTGCCACATAAATTTCTGTTCCGAGCAATTGGTTGGTAGCAGACAATACTTCCCCATTAGGCGTCAGTTTCATCCGTCGGATATCCTGTTTTATTTCCACACCATTCAGACGGAAAATATCCCACGGATAATTGATTTGCCGGGAATCGGCTTTCAACATCACCACCGGAAGTTGTGCCGCTATATCCTGTAATTGCGCCAGTGTTTTTATTACGGCAGTTGTGTTGACTGCCACGACCGTATCACCGGACTTCAGCACGCTGTCTGCCGGCATATCCATCACGGCGTCCAGCCAATCCTGCTGTGGCAGTACCGTGGCATTGATGAAGGTGGTATGGCCTACCGGTGGTTGTGCATATTTAGCCCGCAGATAGTCGTCGGTGAGGATATGCACGGGCAACGAGAGCAGGCATTCCCATTTTTCGCGGATGGTGAGAATACCTATCCGGATATCCGCCACGGCCCGGGTGGCCACGATGGGCAACAGGTTATTTCGGTGAAATCCATCAAAAAGAACAAGATGTTGAATCGGCATGTTGTAAAAATAAAAAAGTCGCAACATAAAGTTGCGACTTTCGACGTATATCTTTCTAAAAAAAACTTATTTCTTAGCGTATTTTTTATTGAATTTATCGATACGACCTGCGGTATCCAGTAATTTCACTTTACCGGTGTAGTATGGGTGAGACATATTGGAAACCTCAAGTTTGATCAATGGATATTCGTTTCCATCTTCCCATTTGATGGTTTCTTTGGAGTTAGCACAAGATTTTGCCAGGAACATATGGTCACAAGAAAAGTCTTTAAATACGACCATTCTGTATTCTTTTGGATGGATATCTGCTTTCATGATAATTAATTTGAGTGGGCAAAGATAGCAATATTTTTGTAATTAACACAATGCCTGATTTTTAAAGCGTATTATTTAACAATTTTTCTACACACCGGCGCCGTCATTCCCGGACGACAATCTTGAGAGCACCGCTGGTGCGCATATCGGAGGTCAGTGACACATTCTGTATCTTTTTACCGTCTTTTACGGTTACAGAAGCGGTATTCGGCGGCTCTGTTCCTACGTTCAACGCATGCAGCACCAGATAGTTATTACCTTTTTCCAGCGTTACCGTAATGGATTTCTTCAATTTTGTCAGTCGTACATTTTCCAATATGGGTTTCTGATTCAGATACAGATTGATGGAATCTCCGTCTTCATTGTATCTGTCCCAGTATTCAATCGTAATATTATATCCGGCCACCTCAATCTCATCTTTCACCTGCACCGGGCGTTTTTTCACCTGCTCAAAGGTGTCAATCACCGGAGCGCGGTTCTCGTTTTTCGCGACGATTTTAGTTTCTGATTTTGGTTCCTCCACCACAGGTGCTATGTTCACTACTGCCACCGGCGGCGTGGTGGTTAAAGAAGGCGTACTGGCCGGCAGTGGTTGTTTGCGGTCATACTGGCGCCACATTGCTTCAAATTCCGCAAGCACATCGGAATATTTAGGCTTTCTCAGATAGGCTGAACGCAGGCACTGAAACATATCTTTCTGTATATACTTCACCTTACAGGCGTTGTTGCGTTGTCCTGTCGCCAACCAGGTATCTGTGAAAGTCAGTTCGGTTTCATCGTCACTCAGGTCAAAGGTGCCGTTCAG